>CACXWH010000038.1 GCA_902771225.1 uncultured Methanobrevibacter sp.
AAATATTTATGAACTCGTAAGTCAACGAGGGATAGCTTGTTAATCCTTATGACAACAGTCATAACAGCACAAGAATAATTTTACAAAAAAAGGTAAAAACATTTTGTAAAAGACTATAATAAACAGAAATATTAAATAATTATAAAGGTGATTAAATGTCAGACATACAAAAAGTAAATGAATTTATAACAGAAGCAGGAGTATTTTTCCTTGCAAGCGTAGACGGCGACCAAGCAAAATGCAGACCATTAGGTTTTCATATGTTAGTTGATGACAAAATATACTTTGGAGTAGGAACCTTTAAAGAAGTATGGAAACAGATGCAAGAAAATCCAAAAATAGAAATTGTTGCACTAAATCCTGAAAAAGACAAATTCCTAAGATATTATGGTATTGCAACAGCAGATGACAATCCGGAACTTGTTGAAAAAACCTTTGAACTAATGCCGGAAATAGGTGAAGTTTACAAAGAAAACGGCTGGGAAATGGGAATATTTTACATAGATGATGCAACAGCAGAATTCAGAAACTTATTTGCAGTTGAAGAAACATATAAATTTAAATATTAATGATTTAATCATTAATATTCATTTATTATTGCCAATGCATTTAATGTTCTTGGAAAACCAATATATGGTAAAAGAATAGTCAATGCATCAATTAAAACCTCTTTATCATTACCCACATTTAAGTTAGCTAAAACGTGACCTCTTAATTGATTTTCACAACCTCCCAAAGTTGCAAGTATACAAAAGGTAATCAATTCACGATCCTGATTAGATAATGCATCCCGTGTATAGAAATCCCCAAAACAATAAGCTGACAAGAAATCATTGAATCTTTCCTGGCCTTCAGGAGTATTTTCAATCATTGCCTGAATAGTTTCAGCACCAAAAAATTGTTTCTGAATTTCTAAACCCTTCTCATACCTATTATCTTTATTGACAGTAGATATGCTTTCCAATGGAAGATCAACATTATTTTTTAATAAAACATCATTTGTTACTTCAAATAATTCAAAAGTCTTTCCAAGACCCACATAAGCAACAGCCTGATACAAAACTTCTTTAATCTCAATAGGAGTTAGTACTTCAAGTGCATCACGAACAGCAATAGCATATTTTTCTTTTGAGGTGTTTGTAATTAAAGTAGCTAGAGTTATTACAAACCTTGTCCTTTTAGAAATAGAAACATAGCCCAATATCTCTTTATTATTGAAATTATTAAAAATATGAAAAAAATCTGGATCATTTTTCTTTAATTTCAAAATAATACCCTCCAAGTTAAAAAAGAAGAGATTAATCTCCTTTATTCCAATTTATAACACCATAAACAATACATAAAAGCGTGGATAAGATAATTCCAACATATACTCCCCAAATCCAGGGATCTTCAATTCCAAAAATCATCATTATGCTTCACTTCCTTTATTGTCAATGTTTTTAAATGCTTCGTCAATTACTTCTTGAGCAGGAGGTTTTGTAAGTAAACTTACAACAATCGTAAATATTGCTGATACCGGAACGGCAATTAACATTACATCAATAAACGGCCATGGCGCTACAGGTAATATTGTTTCAACACCGAATAATGCCATACATATCCCAAGTCCTTTTGCGGTTTTTGCAAATACAAATATCAGCCAGAATAAACTTATAAAAGTTCCGGATAAAATACCTGCAATAGCTCCAAGTCTTGTAATTCCTTTCCAGTAAATTGCTCCTAAAAATACGGGCAAGAAAGCTGCTGCACAGATTTCAAAAAATAGGCTTGTTCCAAGTGCAACCACACTTCCAGGAAGTGAAAATGATATTACTAACGCCAGGATAATAGCTATTAAAATACCTACTCTTGAGATTGAAACTTGGTCTAATTTTTGTTTGGATGCTTTCCTTAATGTACCGTAAATGTCTACTCCAAAAGCTGTTCCCTGTGTGTGAAGTTGGGAGGAAATTGTAGACATTGCAGCTGCAATTAATGATAACAGGAAGAGGTATACAAACCATTCGGGCAATGCCATTGTAATGAATGTTGGGATGATTTTGTCAATGTTTCCTCCAACAACATCTACTGCAATTTTACCTAATTTATCATAGAAATAAACATTGGAAAGTGATCCTACAATATACGCGGTTGTTGGCATGATTGCAATGAAAATACCTCCGATTAAAACTGATCTGTTTAATTCTTTATCGGATTTAACAGTCATGAACCTTACAATTAATGAAGGTTGTGCCAATACCCCAATACCTACACCGATAAGTGTTGATGATACTAATGACCACCAGAACGGAGTTCCTAGTTTTGGAAACGATGTCCACCCAGTACCACCCGTTTTAATGGCTTCAGCAGGATATAGATTAACCATATCAGAAAGTGCTGTGTTTGCAGTATTTACACCACCGAGCAGCCAGTATACAAATACAAGTAAAAATATCATTGCTATGACCATAATGGTTCCTTGCAAAGCATCTGTATACATTACTCCACGGATTCCACCGAATAATACGTAGAATGTGATAATTATTGATAATATTAAAAGTGCTAAGCTAAAATCTATTAAAAGTGAAGATTCTAAAAACCTAGCTGCCCCGATTAATACTACTGCTGCATAAAGTGGCATTGCACAAAAAATTATTAATCCTGAAACATAATGGATAAATCTAGAATCAAAACGTTTTCCTAAAAACTCAGGAAATGTTAAAGAACCTAAAGCATGCCCCATTCTACGGGTTCTTTTTCCTAAAAATACAAATGCGATGAATACACCAATAATAATGTTTAAGAATGCTAACCATAAAACACTCATCCCATATTCACCAGCAACACCACCGAAACCTACAATAGCTGCTGTCGAGACAAAAGTAGCACCATAACTCATTGCCATAATAAATGGGTGAGTATCCTTACCAGCTATCATAAAATCTTCGGATGAATTAGTTTTCCTGTAAGCATAATAACTTACAAAAACCAATGCAAAAATATAAATAACAAATACAATAGCTAAAATCATTACATCCATAATATAAACCTCAATATAATAATATATAATATTTTGAATATATAATTTTATCACCACTATATAAAAATTGTCATAATACATTATTGTACATTTTTGTACCACAATTAGGTCAAATAAAGAAAAACCAAGAAATGAAATAGGATTAAGCATTAATAGTTAATATTACGCAATAATACAATTAAAAAAAAGTTTTATATTATACTACTAACCAAATAATAAAACGTGAAAAAAAATAATTTTAAAATAGGGATAATATGATTTGGGATGAAAAATCAGAATGTATGACTAAAAAAGAAAAGGAAAAAATCCAGCTCGAAAGACTTCAAAAAACTGTTAAACTTGCATATGAAAATATAGAGTTTTATAAAAAAAGATTTGATGAAATTGGATTAAAACCAGAGGATATAAAAACATTGAAAGATATTGAAAAAATACCATTTACTACAAAAAGTGATTTAAGAGAAGCATATCCTCTTGGGCTTTTAGCAGTCCCCCGTGAAGATATTGTAGAAATTCATGCATCTTCAGGAACTACAGGAAAGCCAACAGTAACTGCATACACCCAAAATGATTTAGACATATGGGGCGAATGTATTGCACGTGGATTAAAAATGGCTGGGGCTAAAAAAGATTATATTATCCAAAATGCTTATGGTTATGGATTATTTACTGGAGGATTTGGAATTCACCACGGAGGGAATAAAATGGGTGCGATTACTGTACCAATCTCTGCTGGAAATACACAAAGACAATTAGATACAATGATTGATTTCCAAAGTGATGTGTTAACATGTACCCCCTCATATGCAATGTATTTAGGTGAATCCAGAGAAAAAGCTGGAATTTCACTAGAAGAAATTAATTTAAAAGCAGGAATCCATGGGGCTGAAATGTGGACTAGTGAAATGAGAAAAAGAATTGAAAGTTCACTTGGAATTAAAACATTCAATATCTACGGATTGACCGAAGTAATGGGTCCGGGTGTTGCACAAGAATGCAGCGAACAGAATGGTATGCACATTCAGGATGATCACTTCTACCCAGAAATAATCAATCCAGAAAATGGAGAAACCCTTGAACCGGGACAAAATGGAGAACTTGTATTAACTTCCCTTACCAAAACAGGAATGCCTATTTTAAGATTCAGAACAAAAGATTTAACTTCATTAATTGCGGATAAATGTAAATGTGGGAGAACAACAGTTAGAATGACAAGAATCACTGGAAGAAGTGATGATATGTTGAAAATCAAAGGAGTTATGGTATTCCCATCCCAAATTGAAAAAGCATTACTCAAAGTTAGTGGAGCCAGTCCAAACTACTTAATTCACGTAACAAGACCGGATATTCTTGATGAGGTGGAAGTTAAAGTCGAAGCTTCAAAAGAATTATTCTCAGATGAAATAAAAGAAATGGAAAAAGTAGAAAAACAAATTCAAGCATCTATTAGATCAGAAACCGGTTTAAGAGTAGATGTTACCCTATGTGAACCAGAATCACTCCCAAGAAGTGAAGGAAAAGCTGTTCGTGTAATTGATGAAAGAAAATTATAGGTGATAAAATGGCAACTCAAATTTCAGTATTTATTGAAAACAAAGAAGGAAGAATTAAAAAAGCTATGGACACATTGGCAAACGCTGGAGTAAATATCCGCGCATTATCTGTTGGAGATACAACAAAATATGGTATTTTAAGATTAATTGTATCAGATAATGAAACAGCAACCAAATCACTTGAAAATGATGGTTTTATTGTAAAAGAAAGTGAAGTTGTTGTAGTTGCAGTTCCAGACAAACCAAACGGATTGAACTCAACGTTATCAATATTGGATGATGCAGATATTAATTTAGAATACATTTATGCATTTGTAAGTAGCCAACCTAATGAAGCTATTGTAGCCATGAAAGTTGAAGATACTGAAAAAGCGATAAAAGTATTCGAAGAAAATAATGCAAAAATTCTTAAAAAAGAAGACTTAGAAAAGATTTAACTCTTTTCTTTTATATCT
The DNA here is from genome assembly GCA_902771225.1 of uncultured Methanobrevibacter sp. Classification (GTDB taxonomy): domain Archaea; phylum Methanobacteriota; class Methanobacteria; order Methanobacteriales; family Methanobacteriaceae; genus Methanocatella. The sequence goes on from CACXWH010000038.1 coordinate 5,031, forward strand.
TTTTAAAAAACCAGAATAAAAGTTCACCATTAAAAAAAAAGTAAAAAAAATTACCAAAAGAATTAAAATCCTTTTAATAATTGAGCAATATCTTCTTTAGAGTATCCTAAACGTGGAAGCAAAGTTTTTATAGGATCTGAGTTTGGAATGACCCCAAGTTCCCTCCAGCGTTTAAAATCATTGCTTAATATAGCATTAACTAAAAGTTGAATTGTGATTAAATCATCACTTTTAATAGCTATGAATGCATCTTCATCTCGAAAATGACCCTCAGGGTCAATTAATATTAAATTACCATTTTTATCCTTTTTTACAATAGCATTATCAATTTGGTAAGCCATAATATCCCTACTTTTTTATCTAATTAAAGATTTAATTCTAATAATATTTAAATATTTAACCTTTGATTGACTGATATCCGTTTTCAATAGCTTTAATATTTAAATCATGGAATCTTTCATGCAAATTATTTTTCATTGCATTGATAACTGAATCTTTTGATAATGGAAACTTATCATCAGCAGTAACTGCCCCTAAAAGAACCATATTTAATGATAATATGTTTCCTGCATCCAACGCCAAATCTGTAGCATCGATTGGCAATACATGATTAAAATTCTCTTTTAAAGATTTTGTGATGCTATCAACACTAGGATATGGTTCATTACTTGAAGGCGGAACAATCGGATGCGTATTATAAACGATTTTACTGTCTTTATTTACTTTATGCAATCCTCTTATTGTTTCAATAGGTTCAAAAGAAAGTAACATGTCAGCAGTTGTATCCGGAATAATTGAACTGTTAAATTCACCAATTTTTAATTCAGTAGATACGGAACCTCCTCTTTGTGACATTCCATGAATTTCACTCATAACAACATCCAAATCCTGATTCATTGCAGCTTCACCGATAATTACGGATGTTTTAATAATTCCCTGGCCACCTACACCACAGATGTAAATACTGTAACTCATTTTCCCACCTCCAATGCACCATATTTACAAACCTGAATGCAAACTCCACACCCATCACATGAAGATTTATCAATTTCTATTTTTCCGCCAATTTTAGAAATTGCAGGACATGCAAGTTCACTTACACATTTATCACAATGATTACAATTTGATTCAACTAATTTAACTGGTGGTTTTTTAGTTAAGCCTTTGATTAAAGTACATGGGGCTTTTGAAATAATAACTGCAGTATCATCCCTTTCAAATGCTTCCTTATATGTTTTGACAACCTGTTCTAAATTGAACGGGTTGATTACTCTCACGTAATCTACTCCGCAGGCAAGAGCCAGTTTACGAATAGATATTTCTGGAGCTTCATCACCCATCCCATCAACAGGAATACCTGGATTTGGCTGACCTCCAGTCATTGCAGTAATTCTATTATCCAGAACAGTTAAAACAAAATTATGTTTATTGTGAACTGCATTTATTAATGGTGAAATACCACTGTGGAAAAATGTTGAGTCCCCGATAAAACTTGCAACTTTCTGGTCTGTTGAAACTGAAAATCCACAACCGTCACCAACACTTGAACCCATAGACAGTAAATAATCCGCTGCATTGTATGGAGGATTAATGCCTAATGTGTAACATCCAATATCTGATGCGAAAACGACATCAGAAGCTTTCAAACCTAATTCTCCAATAGCAATATTAATTCCATAATACATTGACCTGTGCGGACAACCTGCACATAATACCGGAGCTCTTGAAGGTATTTTTTCGCTTAATTCTTTCAAACTATCTGTGAAAGCAATATTTTCTTTATTGGATAAATTTAAAACTTTATTAAATCCTTCACTAACAATATCTGAGTTGAATTCATAACATTCAGGAAAAGTTCCATCCAATTTACCGTGAACTCCAATATTAAGATTTTCACGGCCGATAATGGATAAAACTTCTTTTTCCATTATTGGATCAACCTCTTCTACAACAAATACTTCATCATAATCCTTTATAAATTCCAATACTTTCTTATCTGGAAATGGATAGGAAAATCCAATTTTTAAAATGTCCATGTCCAAGTCATTATATTTAATTACATCAAAAGCATAATTAAATGCACTTCCAGATGAAATTACTCCATACTTTTTATTATCAGAAAATGAAGTGGAATAATTGAATGGAGATGAATTTGTTTCATTATTAATTTTACTTATTTTAGCACATAATCTTTCATGCATTTTACCTGCAAAAGCAGGAACCGGCACGTATTTAGACGGATCTTTATCAAAATGCCCCCTCATCCAATGGTCATCATTATCGGAAGAATTATCTTTAATATCTCCGAATTCCACTACTCCACGCATATGAGATACACGAGTAGTTGTTCTAACAATAACAGGCAATTTAAATTCTTCAGATAAGTCAAATGCATATTTAACCATGTCTTTTACTTCCTGACAATTAGAAGGTTCTAAAACAGGAACATTGGATAAACGTGCATAATTTCGGGTATCCTGTTCATTTTGAGATGAAAATAGTGAAGGGTCATCTGCAGTTAAAATTACCATACCACCATTAACTCCAGTGTATGCAGTACTCATAAATGAGTCGCTAGCAACATTCATTCCGACATGTTTCATGAATGTAAATGACCGAAGTCCAGATACTGCTGCAGTTGCTGCAACCTCCATTGCGACTTTTTCATTAGTTGAAAACTCAAAATAAATATTAGCATCTTTTGCAAGCACTGACAATATATTTCCAATTTCTGATGAAGGAGTACCCGGATATGTTGCTGCAATAGAAATACCTGCTTCTATCACACCTCTCACTGCCGCTTCATTTCCAAGTAAAAACTGTTTTTCACCAGATTTTCCAGTAACTAATTCTTTTAAATTCATTATATTTATCCTCAAAAAAATCTTACATATAAATTAATAATAGATTTTACATATAAATTAATAATAGATAATATATTATAATAATAAGTTCAAAATATAATATAAATTTATTGTTATTTTGATTAGCATTATACGAGGGAGAAATAATGATTAAAGTTTATGTATCCAGGTTCGATAAAGAAGTTGATGACGAACCACACATGGAATGTTATGAAATTGAAAAAACTCCACATATGAAAGTTTTAGATGCCCTTCAAGCTATTAACAAAAAATATGATGCAGACATTAGCTTTAGAAGTTCCTGTAGGGCAGGACAGTGCGGATCATGTGGAATTTTATTTAATGGAAATGGTGCTCTTGCATGTCAAAAAGAAATTAAAGATAATGCAAGAATAGAACCTCTACGTTTTCCGGTGATTAAAGATTTAATTGTTGATAAAAGTGAAATTGAAGGAAAAGTAAAAGATTTGCAATTAAACTTACATTCAAAAAATCAAGATGAATTAGATAAAACAGTAACTAAAGAAAATACTTCAGACACTAAAAAAGTTAGAAGTTGTATTGAATGTTACTCCTGTCTTTCATCATGCCCTGTTGTTAATTTTGCAACTGCAGAATTCGGCGGCCCGTATATAATGAGATACATATCTAAATTTGAATCAGACCCTCGTGAAGATTTTAATCGTTTGAAAGAAAGTTTAGATGAAGGATTGTATAATTGTACTAGCTGCGGAAAATGTTTGGCAGTCTGTCCTAAAAACATCAATACATTTGGTGATGCAATAGAAAAAATGAGAGCTATCGCATGCTCTGAAAACCTAGGGCCTCTCCCGGAACACGTTGCATTTAATGACAATATTGAAAAAACCGGCAGGTCAGTTAGTGTTGATGGTGAAAGCTTCATTAGTCAAGTAGACAATTACAATGGATCCAAAGTAGCTTTATTCACAGGCTGTATGCTGGACAACAAACTGCAGAAAATAGGTCACAGTCTTCTTAAAGTACTTGAAGCCAATAATATCAAAATCGACATACCTGAAGGTCAGGTCTGTTGTGGATCCCCACTTTTAAGAACAGGACAAACTGAACTTGTACAGGAACTGGTTGATAAAAACAAAGAAGTCTTCAAAGATTACGACACCATAATTACATTATGTTCCGGATGCGGTGCTACTCTCAAGAACAATCATCCCCAATTCGGTTCAAAACTAAATGTAATGGACATCAGTGAATTTTTAGTTGATAAGCTCGATTCAAGTAAAATGAAAGAGGTAAATATGAAAGTCACATATCACGATCCATGTCATTTAGGCAGAGGACAGGGAATTAAAGACCAACCTCGTGAAATCATCGAACAGATTCCGGGAGTTGAATTTGAAGAAATGATTTATCCTTGCCAATGCTGCGGTGCTGGCGGAGGAATAAAATCAGGAAGACCTGAAATTGCACTGGAACTTTCAAAAGCAAAAGCCAAGATGATTAAAGACACTAATGCCGAGGCAGTTATTACAATATGTCCATTTTGTCAAAGAAACCTCCAAGATGGATTAGATGATATCAATGAAGAAAAAGTTAAAGTAATGCATATTTTAGAATTATTAGAAAAATCTTATGAATAACATGGGAGTTGATTAAAATAGGAGATGCAGCTGTAAGTGAACAAAAAGTAGTTGAAACTACACCAGTCAGTTCACCCGAAGAAGAAAAAAAAGCTGAAAAAAAATCAACTTCAACAAAAAAAGCAAAATCAAGAGGACAATCATTAGCTATTAAAGATTTACAGCAAAACAAAAAAGATGAGGAAAATGAACTGGACACCTTCAAAAGTAATATTTACATTGTTTTTGTTGAATGTGAGACCCCTGGAAATATTGGATTTCTTGCAAGAACAATGGCAAATTTTGGATTGAAAAACCTTGTTTTAATAAATCCTCCGACATTAACTCCAGAAGCATATTATCAGGCAACACATGGAAAATACATTGTTGAAAATGCACTTGTTTATCCCACATTGGATGAATTTTACCAATCAAAAAGAATTGATTTTAAAATTGCATCAACAGGTATTGCTGGCGGAAGCTATAATCTATCAAGAATTCCTTTAAAACCGGAGCAATTATCTAAAAGCATTAATATTAATAATAAAATAGCTATATTATTTGGAAGAGAAGGAGACGGCCTTAGCAATAAAGAAATAGAAGATTGTGATTTGTGTGTATCTATTCCAACTGATCCAACTTATCCCATTTTAAATATTTCACATGCAGCTGCAATAATATTTTATGAACTATTCAAAAATAAGCATGAATATGCTGTTGAAGGTCTTGAAGAAAGCACCTCACTTGAAAAAGAATATTTAATAAAGGATATGGCTGAATTAATTGATAAAATAGATATTCCAGACCATAAGAAAAAAACTGGATTAAGATCATTTAAAAATATTATTAATAGAGCCTTTATTACAGGCAGAGAAGCCCATACATTCAAAGGCATTCTTAGAAGATTGAAAATGAAAATGGAGTGAACATGAGGAAAATAAGCTTCGCACAAATAAGCATAGCTCTTGTTAATAAAATCTTTAATTGGAGATTCAGAATTGCAGGATGGACAAAAAAATCCAAAATAGCTAAAAAAATTATAAATAAAATGCTTTTTGAAAAAGATGAAATTATTGTTATTCCAAATACAATAAGTGTCAACAAAAAGATTGAGGCTGAAAATTCCGAATTTTTACCAACCGACGTAATTAAAGATGTTATCAGACGTTGTGATGATATTGTGATAATGAACCACTGTTTATGCAGAACATCAGCCAACTGCCAAGATTACCCTCAGGATATTGGTTGTATTTTCCTTGGACCGACAAGCAAAAAAATACCAAGAACAATAGGATATGAAGCAACAGTTAATGAAGCTCTAGCGCATGTTGATAAGGCCGATGCTGCCGGTTTAAGTCATATTATTGGGAGAAATAAAATAGATACTGTTTGGATGAATGTAAGACCCGGTGAAGGTTTACTTACAATTTGTCATTGCTGTCCGTGCTGCTGTTTATGGAAAGTATATCCGAACTTACATAATGATATAAGTGATAAACTAGAAAGATTAGATGGAGTTAGTGTAAACTTTGACAGTGCTAAATGTAAGAATTGTAAAAAATGCTTAGATTCCTGCATGTTTAAAATAATTAAAGAAAAAGATGGAAAAATAACATTAAATACCGATGCATGTAAAGGCTGCGGTCTTTGTGTTAATTCATGCAAATTTGGAGCCCTTACAATTGATTATACTGATGAAACTATTAATAATGTTATCAATAGAATGGAAAACTTAATAGAATATGAATAAAATTTATTGTGTGATAAAATGGCAATTTTAAGTGATAAAACTATAAAAGAATATATGGATGGAGGAAAACTTGTTATTGACCCTATTTTAGATGAAAAACAGATACAACCATCTTCCATCGATATGAGATTAGGAAAAGAATTTAAAGTATTTAAAGTAATTAGAAAAGCATATATTGATCCAAAAGATGAAGAAGACCTTTCATTATATATGGAATCAACTACTGTTAAAGACGGGGAAGCATTTATAATTCACCCAAATGAATTCGCATTAGCTACAACATTGGAATATGTTAAAGTTCCAGACGACCTTGTAGCTCGTGTAGAAGGCCGTTCAAGTATGGGAAGGCTTGGTGTTACAATGCATGTAACCGCCGGTTTTATAGATCCCGGATTTGAAGGCAATATAACCCTTGAAATCTCAAATATTGGTGCTATGCCTGTTGCTTTATATCCTGGTCAAAGAGTATGCCAAATTGTTTTTGAAACAATGACAACACCATCAGAATTACCATACGGACACCCAGATAGAAACAGTAAATATATGGGACAGACAAGTCCTGAAAGCAGTAGAATTAAATTAGATTACGAATTAAAAAAATGAATGGAAGTTAATATTTATGAATCATGACAAAATGACAAATATAAGTGCAAAAAGAGGATTTTTATGGCCATCATTTGAAATATATTCTGGAGTTTCAGGATTTACAGATTATGGTCCGCTGGGAGCAAGTTTAAAAAATAATATTATGCAAAAATGGAGAAAACAGTATGTTTCTGGCGAAGGATTTTATGAAATAGAAGGGCCAACTGTGATGCCTAAGGAAGTTCTTAAAGCATCAGGCCACGTTGATAACTTTACAGACCCAATGACCAAATGTAAGGAATGCGGGGAAGTTTACAGGGCAGACCACATTATCGAAGAAGCAATTGGACGGGACGTTGAAAGCCTTGAAAATAGTGAAATGGATGAAATAGTCATTGAAAACAGCATCAAATGTCCCGAATGTGGTGGAGATTTAGCTAAAATTTGGGATTATAATTTAATGTTTAAAACGGAAATTGGTGCTAAAGGAAATAAAGTAGGTTATATGAGGCCCGAAACAGCACAGGGAATATTCATTTTATTTAAACGCCTTGAAAGATTTTTTAGAGGAAAACTTCCATTTGGAGCAGTTCAATTAGGAAAAGCATATAGGAATGAAATTTCTCCAAGACAAGGAGTTATAAGGCTTAGAGAATTTACACAGGCAGAAGCCGAAATATTTTTAGACCCTGGCGATAAAACAACTCCACAATTTTCACAAATTGAAGATGAAATATTAATATTGGATTCGCAGGAAGTTCAGGAAAAGGATTTGGAACCTTTGGAAATGACAGCCCGTGAAGCTCTAGAAAAAGGTATTGTTGCTAATGAAATGTTAATTTACCAATTATATTTAGCACGTAAATTTTTAAATGAAATTGGAATACCTAATGAAGTTTTAAGATTCCGTCAACATCTTGCTGGAGAAATGGCCCATTATGCACTTGACTGCTGGGACGTTGAAGTGCAAACCGATAAATATGGCTGGGTTGAAATCATAGGAATTGCGGATAGGGGAGATTACGATTTATCATCACACTCCGAATTCAGTAATGATGAATTATATGTATTCAAAGAATATGATTCACCTAAAAAAGTCAAAAAAACAGTTATAAAACCTAACTTATCCAAATTCGGACCAATATTTAAAGGAGATTCTCCTAAAGTCAAACAAGCTATCGAGGAAGCAGATCCTCAAGAAATAATTTCTGCTTTAGAAAATGATGATAAATATGTTATTGAATTAGATGACACTTATGAAGTATCAGAGGACTTACTTATCATTGAAGAAGTGGAAGAAGAAGTTACCGGTGAAAAAATAATTCCTCATGTAATCGAGCCGTCTTTCGGTATTGACCGTATTCTTTATTCAGTATTATTGCATTCATTTAAAGAAACTGAAGGAAAAGATTACTTTAAATTTGCAAAATCAGTGGCTCCAGTTCAAGTTGGAGTATATCCTCTTGTTAAAAAAGACGGTCTTCCGGAAATAGCTGCTGAAATAAAAAATGAATTGAGAGAATCCGGTTTTACTGTTGAATACGATGAAGGAAATACAATAGGTAAAAGATATGCTAGGGCTGATGAAATTGGTATTCCTATTGCTGTAACTGTAGACTATGAATCAAAAGAAGATAATATGGTTACTGTAAGGGATAGGGATACAGAAGCTCAAGAAAGAATACCTATAAGTGATTTGAAAGAATATTTAGAAAATTATTATAAATGAGTGAAAAATACTCATTTAAATAATTTCCTTATTGAAATGGTAAAACAAATCATTAGCCCATTTTATACAACTATCATGTGTAGAAATCAATAATCTATTTTGATCGAATGTTGCATCGTCTTTAAAAAATCCTAAAATCATTTTTTTATCTGTACACAATAGCAATATATAATTTATTTCATCAATGTCTAGAAAATCTATTTTTAAATTTTCATCTGAAACATTGAAATTTTTAATTAAAAATTCCTTAATATCTAGTGGAGATATTATATGAACTTTCTTATTTTTTGATAATAACTTATTAAAGCTATCATTGAATTCATTATATGAAAATGGCAATATTGCATTTACATAATCTGATTTGGAAATTGAGTTTTTAATTATATCATAAGTTTTATATATATTCAATTCATCAGATTCTATCAAATCAACCTCATTCAGGTAATGTAAGTTATTTATGGAATCTATAGGTAACGCCTGAACAATATGGTCTAGACAAATAGGAGATATATTTTCTAATAGATATGTTAATTTGGCAAACTGTAATATATTGCCCATTATAACTTTCATTGAATTAGATAGGAAATAATTTTTATTTTCCTGATAAACGTATCCCCCTAACTCTAACATATGCATATTGTTTGATATTGCACTATAATTAAATTTAGTTTTTTGATTTATGCCTTTCATATTCATTGGAGATTCGTATAAATTCTCTAGAATTTTTAACCTTATCATAGATTTCGGTAAAAATTTTACATCATCCAAAATGGAATCATAGTTTTCAATAACAGTAGAAACTTTTTTCATGTTTTCACCACCAGTAATACTTATCTTATTATTTATAATAATGGGAATATAAAATCTAAGGAAGTGCGACAAAACACTTTTTCACACTTGCAAAAAGTATTTATTTGAACAATGCTTCAAGATAATTTTTTAATTAAAAAACAATATAATAATTTTAATGACAATTAAAATTTTTTAAAGTGATAAAATGATAGACACACATATACATGCGGATGCAAGAACTGGTGAAGATTTTAATAATATGTATTTATCTGGAATTGACGTTGCAGTAACATGTGCTTTTTACCCATACAATGAATTTAATGATGCAATTCTTTTAAATCATTTAAGAAGAATTCTGAACTATGATGTGAAAAGAGCTGAAGAATATGGACTTGAGCTTAAAGTTGCACTTGGAATTCATCCAACCAATGCTGATGTTGATGGAAAGATAATATATGAAAATTTATACGAATGGATAGAAAACAAAGAAATCATAGCAATAGGTGAAATTGGACTTGAAGACTTGACTGAAAAGGAATATGAAGTTTTTAAAAAACAATTAGATATTGCTGAAGAAACAAAAACCAATGTTATCATCCACACTCCACGTAAAAATAAATCTAAGGTGATTGACGAAATATTAGATATTTTACCCCAACATATTTCCTCCAAACATGTGATTATTGATCATATAAATCCAAATGTTATTGAAAAAGTAATAAATACGGACTATACTTTAGGCCTAACAGTTCAGCCCCAAAAGATGGATAAATATGAAGCGGTTAAAATATTAGATGAATATGGCTTTGATAAGTTTTTATTAAATAGTGATATTAGCAATAAACCATCAGATCCTTTATCTGTCCCTAAAACAATTCGTGAATTAACTAAACAAAATTTTAATCAAAAAGATATAGAAAAAATTGCATTTAAAAATGCTGAAAAATTTTTTAATATTTAAAAAGAGATAATATATGGTGTTTAAGGCTTTTTAAACACCAATACTTTTTTGAAAATTCTGGCAGAAATTTTCATTTTGAATTAGAAAATTGTGAGAAAACTAATTCAAAAAAATTTAATTTTGGAGATTAAATTTTTAATTAACTAATAATGTAAAGCAATGATTTTTTTTAGGTTGACCTAAACTTACATCGCTAATAATAATGTAGTAAGAAATAGTATATAAATGTTTCTATTTTTTTTAGGTATGGCTAAACTTAATGGAAAATAAGATTAGGAATAATGCAAAGGCATTATCCAATTAATTTTTTTTAACCAGCCTAACCTTTTTAGGAGAAAGAATAATTAAATTCTTTTCACTGGAACGTGAAAGTAATAAAGCCTGAGCACCATAACGGGTTCTCATCTGTTTAATTTTTTCTCCAGCAAGTTTAAAATTAGCAGGACTTTCACTTTCAAGAAAAGACAAATCCAAAAGTACAGGATTTTTCTCTTCTAGAACCTGATCAACAACATAATTAATGTCATCAATAGTTTTCGGTCTAATTAAAACAATTTCATAAAAAGATTGTTCAGGAATAATTGGCTCTACATCGTCAAAATCCGGTCTAGGCCTAGGATTATTTCTAAAATTAGGATTTTGCCTTGGCTTAGTGAAATTAGAAAAACCATTGTTTGAATTAGCAGCCCTATTTTGATGTCTAAAGTCCTCATCTACTTCAAAACCTAAACTTTTTTTAATTGTATCCATAAAATTCATTTAATTCGCCTCTAAATAATCAAAAATAGCATCTAATAATTTTGAAGCCCCATTATTATATACGTCTTCTACAGGTAAATCAAATCTGGATTCAAAGTCATCTAAATCCATATCCAACTCAGCATTTTTTAAGTTAATTGATAACCCGACAACTTTAGTTGGTTCAATAGATTCTATAGCTTTAATTTCTTCCTCAATTCCTCTAGGAATTCTGTATGGATGATTTGGCCTATGTCCAACAATAACTGCATCCGGAGCAGCTCCGATTAAAATAGCTGCAGATAAACCTCTTGGATGAGGATTGCCTTTTTCAGTTAAGCTAGATTGGCCTTCAACAAAAATAATATCTGGATTTTTCTTTTCTTCAATGTATTTTATAGCAGCCAAAATCGCTGCAGGAACATCCATTGCAGATAAACTGCCTGCTCTGAAATTAAAATCTGTTGGTTCTTCTAGTCCCATTTCATCAGTTGATATAATAGCCGGAGTTAAACCACGTTCAGAAGCAGCAATACCTAATTTTTTAGAAGTTGTCCTTTTACCACATTCTTGAGAAGTTCCTCCAACGAAAACAACAGGAGCTTTTGGAGTATAAGAAATTTTTGGTAAAATTTCACATGATTTTTCAGGGGCAATACCTGCAAATTCCTCAACCACATCTAACCTAGGACTAATTTCTTTAATGATAACATTTTTTGCCTCAGCAAATTTTACTAAAGCAGGATTTTCTTCAACAGATAATGATCTGAATGAAGTAATCACATTTAATCCTGCATCAATAGCCTGAACAGCATATTTAAGGGCAGTACCTTCAGCACCAATTGGTAACATTATAACAATTGACTTTGCATCAGTTTCCATTAAACACTTTTCTAAACTATTAGAAATAATCTGTCCGCAATACTGCTTACCTTGTTTTCTTTCATCATCATCAATGAATCCAACTGCTTCAACACCTTCAAGATTAGCGAATTTTTCGCCGCCTCCACCGCAACCAACAACAATGAAAGGATTTAAATCTTGAATTTCTTTAACCGAATCTATTGAATACAAAACTATCTCTCCTATAACCTATAAAATATCTCATTAATAATAAAAATAATCTTGAAAATTTTTTTAAAAAAAAATTCTTTCAAAAAATTATATATTACTTATAACTTATATATTTTCTAATATTAAAATATATGTTTTAAATAGAAAAATCTTTTTAATTATAAATATATAAATTTAATTAAAAAGACAAAACGGAGTGCAAAACATGAGAAAACCTTATGTTATACTAATTGGAAGTGCATCAGGGATTGGAAAATCAACAATAGCAGCACATTTAGCAAAACAATTAAAAATAAAGCATTTAATTGAAAGTGATTTTATTAGAGCTGTTGTTCGGGGAATTATCGGTAAAGAATATGCTCCAGCATTACACAGTTCATCATATGATGCATATAAGAATTTAAGAAATAAAGCCAATTACCAAAGCTATGAGGATTTGGTTTCAGCAGGCTTTGATGAACATGCATCATACGTAATTCCAGGACTTGAAAAAATAATACAACGTGCAATAACAGATTATGATGACATAATAATCGAAGGGGTTCATTTAGTCCCGGGTTTAATTGATATTGAACAGTTTAGAGATTATGCTGAAATATACTTTTTCGTCTTAAGTTCAGATGAGGAATCCCATAAGGAAAGATTTGTAAAAAGAGCAATACAAATACATAGAGGCGGAAAGCAACTGGATTTCTTCAGCGAAAATAGAATCATCCATAATCATTTATTGCAACAAGCAGAAAAAAATAATGTTTCAATTATTAAAACAGACACTATTGAAAAAAGTATAGAACAGATATTGACAATTATCAACAAGTCATGTGTTAACATCAAATTAACCAATAGTGTTGAAGAATTAAAAGAAATCATTGACATAATAATCAATCAGAATAACGGAAGCATAGAAAAAATCGTATACAGTTTAAAAGGATTTAAAGACCCTCTTGTTAGAGACGTTAAAGTTTCAGATTATGAATCCGCAAAAAGATTTATTGAAAACATTGATAAAAACAAGAATATTAAAGATGATTTAAATCATTTATATAAAATTTCCAATTATCGTGAGTTTACAATATGTGCAGCAAACAGCAGAACAATAGAAAAAATTGAAAAAGAATTATCAGACAAAGGATTTGTTTTAAATGAGTGAAGAAGAAACAACTGAAATTAATGAAATGGTTATTAAATGTCCTGCATGTGCAGTTGAAGGCATTGCAACATCAATAATGAAAGAAATTGAAATTCCGCACTTTGGAAAAGTTTTAGAAACCACCATACAATGTAAAAAATGTGGTTTTAAACACAGTGATGTGATAGCCCTTGAACATAATGACCCTGCAAGATATACATTAAAAATCTCAAAAGAAACATTATCTGTTAGAGTAGTGCGTTCACAATCCGCTACCGTTACAATCCCTGAACTTGGAGTTAAAGTAGAACCAGGCCCAAAATCCGAAGGATATGTGACAAATGTCGAGGGCATACTTACAAGATTTGAAGGAGCTATTAAAAAAGCATTGCAGTTATTTGAAGATGAGGAATCACAAAAAAATGCTAAAAATACATTAGCTGAAATTCAAGAGTTAATAAAAGGAAATGGCTCTGCAACATTAATTATTGATGATCCTTTTGGTCAAAGCAATATTGTTAGTGATGATGTGGAAATATCTGAAATTCCTGCTGAGGAATTGAAAGATTTAAAAACAGGCTTTTCACATATCGAAGATAAATAAATTATTAATGGTCAACTTTACACCGGAACAACTGACAGCAGAAAAAATGATAAACAAATATCATCACTTCCTACAGCCAATTGTTATTTAATAACAAAATCGTTGACCAAAAAAAGTAAAATAAATAGAAAAAAATATAATCTTTTATTCTATTTTACTTCGGAAAAGAAAATTTATTCTTCTTCCTCTTCTTCTTCAGTTTCTAGTGAAAAATTAGCAAATGAATCTTCTTCTACAACATCTTTTAATTTTAATGTTTTTTGGACATCCATTGCTAAAGCATTACAATCAGCTTTAATAGCTTCTAAATGTAATAAAATTCTTTCTTTTTCTTGATTGATTCTTTCAATGTTAGTATAAGGATAAGTTGATTCCTTAAGCATTTCATATTCAATTGTAGTGTAAGGATAATCATTTAATTGCTTACATACATTTTTTAAAACATCACCTAAGAATTTATTCATTTCAACTTTTACTCTTTCCCTAATCATTTTGTCATCATCAAGATTTTCTTTCATTAAACGGACAACTTCAGCTTTAGCGAAAGGTAATTTTTCTTCATCTTCATCCATATATTCTTCATTTTGTTCTAAAATTTCTTCTTCTGACATAATAAATCACTTCATTATTTCATGAAAAAAATATTGTGCAAAACAATCAAGTTTGAAAAAAACTTATCATTACATCAATATCAATTATCATTTTTGTCCGAAGTCTTATTTAAAACTATGCATTATTTTACATTTACGAATAATAATTATAATAGAAATAGTTATAACTAGTAAAATAATTAACTCAAAAAGTAATAATTTTGATAGATTCAAAATTTGAAAAATCGATTAAAAAAAATAAAAATAAGTAGCATTAAAGCTACTTTAAATTATCTTTTCTTTGAAATATTTGAACTAGCAAAAGCAAATGAAATCAAAGCAAATACAATTAATAAACCTATTGGAATACCTGATCTTTTCATTTCAATACTTGCATTTGCAACTTCACCCAAATCTTTTACAATAAATCCATAACCTTCAAATCTAGAATTTAAACCAGGATTGAATGGATTTTGAGGATCAATAATATTTTTAATAATTTCCACTATACATTCTGCAAGATTATTTTCTAAATTATAATCAAAAGTATCAGAAATTACAGAAACTTTATTACTAATCAAACCTTCTTTTTTAGCAATAGCCTTAATATTTAGGAAAGTTTTTTCACCCTTAGCCAATGAATCAATATGCCAAATATGATTAACACTATCATAATCACCGGATGCGGAGAAAGCAGATTCAAATTCAAGAGAGTCGTCGATGATTTCTGAAACCTTAATATTTCTGGCAGTATCAGGACCATTATTAACTAGTTCAATTGAATAGTTAATTAAATCACCAACCACATGCTGTACTTTTGAAACTGTTTTTGTAATTGCTAAATCTGCTGCAGGAGCTACAGTAATATTTTTTTCTGCCTTATCATTAGAAGGATTATGGTCATACTGATCACCTTTAACAACTGCTACATTGTTAAATACTCCTGTTGCATCACAGCGAGTTATTATTGTCAATTCTTTTGAATGGCCGGAATTAATATTTCCAATGTACCATGTTCCAGTTGTTGAATAGTCACCATCACCCTGTGCACTAATGAAGGTTAAACCTTCAGGCAATGATTCATATACTACAACACGTGTTGCGTTGGACGGACCATTATTTGTTACAATCAAAGTCCATTTTACTAATTCCTTATAATTAACCTTGCTTTGATTAGCAAATTTAGTTACTTCCAAATCGCATGCGGGAGCTACATTAACAATTGATTCATCTTTATTATTATCTGGATAGTAATCATATTCTTCCGCACTGGCGGTAACAATATTTTTGATTTCACCGATAGCATTTACTCTAGTAATGATTTCTAATGTCTGAGATTCGCGTACTTCAAGACAGCAGAATTTCCAGAACCCGTCACTATAAAAACCCTTTGTTGCATTATAACTGATAAATTCAAGACCTTTAGGTAGAATATCGGATATTTCAATGGAATTTGCTTTATTCGGACCATTATTTCTAACAGTTATTGACCATTTAACTAAATCCTTGTAATTTGGAGAGGTATTATTAACTCTTTTGGAAATCTCCAAATCAATAGCCTGATCGACTGTGATAGATTTATTAGCTTCATTATTGGATTTATTATGGTCATGTTCATTTCCAGTAACATCCACAATATTGGTAAAATTACCTGTTTTAATAATTTTAGTAATCAATTCCAAAGTAACTATTTCCCCAACATTTAAATCACCAATAGTCCACATTCCATTAGTATAATAACCCTTACTTGTATTTGATTTAATTAATGAAAATGCAACTGGCAAAATTTCATTTACTTTAACGCCTGTTGCTTTATCCGGACCATTATTTTTTACAATAACAATCCATTTAACGTTGCTGTTATATAAAGGATTTTCATTGTCGACAAGTTTTGTGATTTCCAAATCTGATGAAGGCGGAACATCAATAGAAGAATTGTCTTCATTGTTTGATTTATTATAATCATATTCATCTGCGGAAACATTTACATTATTTGTTAACAATCCAGTTTTATTAATATATGTGATAATTTCTAATGTTTTAGATGAAAATGCATTTAAAGTACCTACAAACCATTTTCCATTAGTATAATTACCCGTTATATCTTTAATAATTAAACCAGAAGGCAAAATATCTTCTACCAAAACATTATGGGCATTATCCGGACCATTATTTCTAACAGTAATTGTCCATTTAACTAACCCATGATAATATGGGGCCGTATTATTTACTGATTTACTAACTTCCAAATCTGATGCTTTAGGCACATTGATTGTTTTTTCTGCAATATTATTTGTTTTATTAATATCATATTCATTACCACTGACAGAAGCAATATTTTTAATAGAACCGGTCTTATTAACTTTACAAACAATATTCAAACTAACAGAAGCACCTTTAGCCAAATTACCAATATTCCAAACACCATTAGAATATGAACCAACAGAAGCA
>CACXWH010000039.1 GCA_902771225.1 uncultured Methanobrevibacter sp.
ATAATTAGCTGGAGTAATATTATGGGTTGTACCATTAAAGTAAAAGTCAGGAATCGTTGGGTCAACTTCACCTGAAGGTGTTAAAATCTTACCTGTACCATTGTTATTATTAATAGTCCATGAATCCTTATCCGCCTCAGCAGCATTAATCATATATGCATTTGAAGTTTCAATATGGTTGTTGGTAATTTTAATATTGGAAGGATATTTTGTTTTGGATGATTTTGAAAGCAAAACACCAATACCGCTTTGAGAAGTGATTGTATTTCTATCTACAACAATTCCCTCATATTTACCTTGCTGGAAAACACCTGCACTTGAAACAGTATAAAGTTCATTATTGAGGATTTGAACATTATCCCCTGATGCTTCAACAGCATATCCTTTTGATGCATTTACAAAATTATTTTCAACTACGGAATAATCACCGACTGAAATTCCCGCACCTACAAAAAGTCCGGTTATTATGTTATCCTTAACTGTTGCATTGGCTGCAAGAGCGATACCATAGTCCCCTCCAGAAAGCGCATGGGAACTGAAATCAATACCTGTGACATAGATGGTATTGTTAATAACCTTGTTCAATGGGAAATTTGAAGATGAAACTCCTCTGTATGCACCATAAATCCTATTTGATTGGACAGTGTTATTTCCACCCATCAACTGAATTCCATAAGCCCATGAGGTTACATTAACCATATACTTAATATTATTGTTTCTGATTATATTATTAAAGGATTCTCCACCTTTAAATTCACCGCCAGGATATGATGAAAGGTAAATTGCATTTGCATCATCGGATTTGATGTCATTATTTTCAATGATATTGTTATTGGACCTTCCAAGCAATATTACGGATGTTGATCTTGTGCCGTGACCGTAATCTGCACCTTGACATCGAAGAGTGTTATCATAAACCTTATTGTAATCAGCGCCTTCAATTAAAGTAATTGCATAAGAAGACTGGCCCTTATTTACAATAGTATTATTATAAATAGCACAATTGGTTGCACCTAAAAGGTATATTCCCTGATGGAAATCTTCAGAATTTTTAATTTTCAAACCATGAACTGCACTTCCGGAAGCACCTGAGGTAAGTTTTACAATACCGTTTGTAATTGTACCGCCAGAACCTGCAACAGTAATATTTTTATTAATTTTAAAGTCTTTTCCGGAGAAATCACCGCTTAAAGTTAAAGTATCACCAGCATTTACAGCAGAACCTATTAATTCACCGGAACCGGAGAAATAGCTGTTGTAATTAGATGATGTTACAGTATGTTGGGAAGCGGTTAAAATTTCATCCCCCTGTGAAATCTCATTTGTTCCTAAAGTTTCATTAACATTGTCAGCTGCGCTAACTGCCCCCAATGAAACAATTAAAAGAACGAATAAGATTAATACTATGTTTAATTTCTTAATCACATAAATCACATCATAAATTTATTAAAATACATTTGACTAAAAAATGTATTATAAGTTTCCTTATGTAATTAAATAATATTTAAAGATTACTAAAAAAAAGAATGATGATTTTAATAATCATCAAAATCATCTTTATTACGTGTATAGCCATACATGAATATTGCAACTAAAACAACAATTGCAACAATCACAACAATAGGCATACTTGACTCTGCACTTACAGATTTCGCTGGAGAACTTTTGGAAATCTCATAAGCATTTGAATCACTTGATTGGGAAGCATCTTCACCAGCCTGACTGGAAGAAGAATCGCTTGATTGAGCGGAAGATGCTGAACTTGCATCACTTGAAGAAGTTGAAGGTTGGTTTCCAACTGCAGTTTCACCACCAACAGAACCTGAAGCATCACCACTGTTTTCGCTAGTTCCATTAACCAAAACCTCCTGATTTGAAGGATTAGTATTACTTTTACCATCACCATCAACAGGAGCATCATCTGTCACATATAATGGATCAGTTAAAGTAGCTTGAGCCAAAATATCTGCATATTGAGCCTTTTCCTGTGGTGAAAGGGAACTTGCCTGAATAATTTTCATGTTGAAATCCAAATTCTTACAGGTGTGGTGACAACAAGCAACACCATAATTATTAGCCATTTGAATAATATTATTGGCTAATTGTTGAACTTCCTTAGTGTCTCCGTCCCATACTCCTTGGTCGTTTAAATAAAACATCCATGCGGCCATACTTTGCCATGCAGCAGCTTGAGCAGTAGATTGAACTGTGCCGGTTAAACCATTATAATTGCGTGCAATTTGATTACCTAATTCGCCGTTTAATTTACCTCCACTTAAAATTAAACCACCATAGAGGTTTTCCATGTTTTTAGCATAGGAAAGAGAACCTGCTTGTGAATTAACCAGAGGATTATAATAATTAGGATTTAAAATCATACTGCGAATCTCATAATCCAACTCTTCTTCATAAGATCTTGAAACATAATTGTTCTGATTCCTGATATCTACGAATGAAGTATCGGGTTTTGCTCCAAGTGTACGTGCAGCATTATATAATCCACCAAACCAATCGTAATAATCATCAGAATCGATGAATCTCCATGTACTGTCGAAATTTTGAGTAATTAAATCCACTTGTGAGAGCAATGTTTTATAATTTTCTTTTTGAGGAGTAACTACAATATTACCTTTAGAATCCATACTCCAAGCAAATGAAACTTTATCAAGATAAATGCTTGATGCTTCTTCATTTACTGTTTCAATATTCCAATCATTTGTACTTGGAATAAAATTACTCATACCAGTACCTTCTAAAATCGCACCAGGAAGACCATATAACCTATCAATGATTCCAGTTTGATTATAATGAAGTTTAACGTAATTTTGATTGAAGTCTTCTCCTTCTGCATTAAGGGCAAGATCCACTCCTGTAAGCAACCATGTTAACCAATCCTTATTACTGGTAACAATACTTGCAAATACATCAATCCTAGGCCTATTAACAACACTGCCATTATGCAATTGAACAGTCAAGTCATCTAATGGTAGCAATTCAACACCGATAACTTTACCGTTTTCTGCCCAAACCGGCTTACATCCAAGGAAGTATAAGAATTCTGCAATACCAATACCCTCTGTTCTTGATATTTCAGTACCCCAAAGGATTAAAGCGGTTAATTTTGGCCATTCACCATGTTCCTGCATATAATCTGCCAAAAGCAAATCAACAATTTTTATTGCAGACGCATAAGCTGACCTGGATGGCATTTTTGTTGAATCTGATGCATAACCATCATAACCTGTTGGAATAGAATCCCCATAAGAAGGATCTGCAAATAAACCTGCAGCAAGATAATCACCTTCAAGCGCTTTAATAATAGCTGCCCATTCATTATTGTTTTCAATGTTAACAATGACACTGGCAGCATAAGCTGTATCATTATAAAGAGCTGAACCTTTAGGTATATTATATTCCTTATTTAAAGCTTCAACAGAAGTTCCGCAAACTAAAGCAGTAACATATTCCTTTAAGAATGAAGTTACAAGTGCTTCAACAGAAGCATATTGCTCAACATGACGAATATCATCATAGAAACTCATATTTTCTAAATTAGGATAGAAATGAGCTAAAATATGATTATATATTCTAGTTTGGGAAGTTGTAACTGTGATTACTTCTTCGATAAGTTCACCGCCGGTTAAAACTTTTCCCAAGTGATGAAGACCATAGGTATAGAAATCATCCTGCATACTATCCAGGTATGCGTGTAATAAATCCAAATATTCATCAAATGTCTGATTTGATTCATTGAATGTGGCAAATCCTAAAGATGGAGCCAAATCAACAATCAAGGCCTTATATTCTTCAGCATTTGTAGATACATTAAGTTTAACCTGGTCTTTATAATGGGAAATATAATCTGACAATGTTGAATAATTTCCATATAGGTCAGATGAAACCATAGCGGGAGTCATGTGAGTAATCATTAATGGAGCAATCCTATCACGTGCAACCATTGCTTCACCAGGGTTAGAAACAATATACGGATAAACGGTAGGAGTTAAAGTCAACTCAAAAGTCCAGTCCCCTTCCATTACACCAATATTTCTGCCCGGCAACCATTCAAGTGTTCCGTGAGTACCCATATTGATTAACGCATCAGCACCGATAACTTGATCCAACCATTCATAGAATGCAACATACTGCTGATGAGGAGGTAAACTTAAATCATGGTAATTCTGAACTTCTTCCCATCCTCTTGAAGGTTGGAAAGTTACAAATACATTACCGAACCATAAACCCGGAATAACAATGTATGTATTATTGTAAACCATAATGTCTCCAAGTCCATCACCCCAGCGATTAATCATCCATTCATATAATGAAGGATTAATATGAGAAGTCAAATCATAGAACTGGTTCAAATCAATTAATTGCTTATGTGCCATTAACTCATCAAAGTGCTCTTCCACATATTGATTTAATAAACCTTGTGCCCAAGTACCTTTATTACCAAAGTGAACGATTAATTCAGTTAAATTATATAAGGAAGGAATATCAGAAACGTCCCCGATATTGAAACCTGCTTCACCTAACTTGAAAATCAAATCATAAGTACTTTGGAATACATCCAGATATGATGCACCAATCTCTGCTTTTCCCGGAGGATAATTATATAATACAATTGAAACAATCTTATCAGCATTATCCATTTCTTTTAACTCGGCCCATTGAGTAGATAGCTTAACCATTTTATCTACACCGGATTGAATAACATGGGATTTTCCCATACCATCAACATATGATAAAACAATAGGTCCGTATACACCTTCAAAACTTGGATAAGTTACTGAAAAAGTCCATTCAATTTGAGGACCAAGTTCATTAAGATAACTTGTCTCGGAAATATCATAAACTCCTTTCAATACTGCAAGATCAATATCTTCTAAATCACCTAAAGCAGAACCATTTGCATAATTTAAAGACCAACTATAAAGTGATGTAATGGCTGAAATGCCAACAGTTGATATCTTAGTAATCTTATTTAAGATTGAAGATATAGGAGGAATAGTACCAGTTTTAAATACATTAAAAGCTGCTCTTCCATTAGCTTCATAAGATCTGATTAAAGAATCAACAACATCTCCACCAGCATAGTAAGTAGCAATAGCTATGAACGGTTTGTCATGAGCAATATTAGCAACATAATCCTTTTCAAATTTCTTGAAAAGAACTGTAGGGTCTAAAGTATTTTCCAGCCAATTAGGATAATTGACAACCATCCAATTAAGACTTCCATGTCCATCAGCATCATAACCCGGATTATTTTTAATCCAGTCATTAATTATCTGGCCTTCAGGCACAACAGTATAAATTCCCAAATCAGGATGGTAAAAACCACATTCAGGGCTCATTAAAGGAGCATTATTTACATCCAATGTAGGATTACTGTATTTGGAAGGATTAATTAAATAACTGACATACTTAAGATAATTTTTCATGTTTGTATTTAAAACTGCAGAATTATCAATATCCTCAGCCTGGAAATAAGAACCAATATAAGTATTTTCTACAGTGTGAAAAGTATTATTTGCATCACTTGCACCTACAATATGAATTCCGGTGGCATTCAATAAACTCTGGGAATAGACACCAAAAGTATAAGCCACATTATAATTAATATTAGCAGGGGAATCTTCAAGAATCTCTTTCAAATATTCTCCAGTCACTTTATGATAAGAACCTTCACTAAACATGTCAAGATGTATGAATTTTGCATATCCAAATAACCATTCACGTGTTACGTCAAAGTTTGTAGTACTTATATAAGCAACCCTTTTTGACATTTCCATTAATAAATCAACCTTTTCATTATGTGAATCATAGTCAACCAACAATAGTATATCAGGAATAAACATGTAATTAATAGCTTGAGTATTTTGAGTTGATAAATCCACATTTTGCCTATATGATTCATAAGTGGAATATTTAATCTCAACATCATATTTTGCTGAGTTTAAATTAGAAATAACAACATTACCCTCACTATCTGTTAAACCTGAAAATACCAAATTGTTAGATGTATCATAAACTGAAACACTTGCATTAGCCAAGTTTACACCGTCCTCACTCCAAGTATTATTTTTGGCCACATAAGAATCACTTACATGAACATTAATAGCATTGGATGCTCCAAGAACATCTGGTGAATCTGGACTGGCAGCAAGCAAAGTTGAATTATCCTCAGCAGAAATAGCATTTATCGATGATAAAAGCATGCCCGATATTATTAGAATAAACAACAACTTATTACCTAACTTTTTGATATTTTCACCTCCTTTTATGCCAATTAAAAAATCATAGCAACATTACAAAATATCCACTACGAATGTAATTTATTAATTACATTATATATATAATTTAGTAAAGATAAAGAAAAATTGATTTATTTATCCAATGTAATTGCATGTGATGAAAATTGAAACAAAAGAGTAAAAATGTCGCCACATTAAAAAATATAAAAATTAAACCAAAATAAGTTAAAAAATAAGCTTAATCACCCATTAAAACAATACTATCACTAATCATTTCGATTAATGCTTTATTAATTGGATTGATTAAAGAAAATTCATGCTCTTTAGGATATTTGGCACTTAGCGGAAATACCTGAAGAGAGGACATGCACAAATCAGTTGATCTTACTGCAAAATAAGAGTAATATTGGCCTTTATCATACTTAACAATCAAGCCCAAATCATCTGTCGGATTATGGCCAGGAATTCCTTCCTCCTCAAAAATCTTAAATACCTTGGTTGAATCTGAAGTAATCAATACGTATTGTTTTTCGTAAAACAGTTCATCCTCCTCCAGTTCATAATCATCATATTCAATTACCTCATCTACCGAATCTTTTGAAACTCTCATTTCACCATTACAGTAAGCAAGTGAAATATAAATGCCTTCATCATCCAAGGCTTTTGATATAATATCAAAGTAAAAATTATCTAATTTTAATTTTGGAGGATTTTCCTCAAACAAACGGTCTATTGGCAAAGTATAAGAACCATTCTGAATTACACTACAGTAAAAATGTTCTTCACCCAAATAACCAGCAGTTACGGCTTTTTCTATTGTTTTTTTAACGTCAATGTCTATTTTTTCAATATTTTGAGCCATTTCAATAGCTTGTTTATCACTTATCAACTTTGACACCTTTAATTATATTCTAAATTTTAATGCATTTATATATACACACAAGTTACCTACATATACATTTAAATATTACTTATTATAATTATAATTTAGAGGTGAAAAATATGCGTAAATCTTTAATTGGTATACTACTATTATCAATTGTTATTATAGGTATTGCTTTACCTATTGGGTTTTCAGCTCAATCAAATAGTAAAGTAATTAGTTATGGGGAAACAACATATAATAATCAAGAATATAAATCCATTGTTGATAACTTCTTTAATCAGCAATCAGGTGTTGATGTGAAAAATGTAGAATCAAAAATCATTACTGCAGGTGAAGTAAATAAAGTCGCAAGTAAATTCACACAAAAAACTTATACTTCTGATCAAATATTCTCCTCTGCACTAGTTGATTTATCTGACCAAGGAAATATTAAAGTAACTGTGGATAAATCAAAAATCACCACAATAACTGCAGACATGTACATTTCAGCATTGAAATCAGCTGGAATAAACCACGGACACGTATATGTAACAAGTCCTATAACTGCAACTGGTGAATCTGCACTTACTGGAATTATGAATTCATATGAAGCAGCGACTGATGTTGCAATTCCAGAAAATGTAAAACAAGCCGCCAACAATGAAATCTATACTGAATCAGAAGTTGTGCAAAAAGACAACGTCAGTGCTCAAGACTTAAATAAATTAGTTGATGATGTAAAAGTAACTGTTCAAAACAACAATATTACAGACCACAGAACTATTGTAAACATAATTGAAAATTATACAGTTAACAACAACATCCACCTGTCAAACAGCAGTATTGAAAATCTAGCTACAAGTATTGGTGGGGTTCAGTCAGTACAAGGAGACGTTAAAAACTATTCCAATCAAGTAACTCAAATTGTAGGAGATAATGCGAGCGGATTCTCCTTAGATGGAATATTATCTAAATTAGGATTATAATCCTAATTTCATTTCTTTTTTTTTACCTGCACTTCCATAGCTGAGAAATTACATATAATATTATTAATGATTGATATTATAATAATATGATAAGTGATAAAATATGACCAGTAAAAGAAGTGAATGGAACAGCAATATAACATTTATTTTAGCAATGATAGGTTCCGCCGTTGGACTGGGCAATATCTGGAGATTCCCAAATATATTATACTCAAATGGTGGCGGATCATTTATGATACCCTATATTGTATCATTATTCCTTTTAGGAATTTCATTTGTTTTAATAGAATATGCAGTCGGATTTAAATTCAAAACATCCCTGGCAAAGATTTTATATAAAATCAACAACAAATTAGAGCCTGTTGCATGGATTATTTTAACAATAGTGTTTCTGATAACAACATATTACATCTGTGTGGTGGGATGGGACTTAATATATTTGGTTTTAAGTTTTACAAAAGCATGGGGACCAAATACCGATTTATATTTCACACAAAATGTTCTGCATGCAACAGATTCCATAAACGGAATATTCACAATCGTTCCAAACGTATTAGTATCAATAATAATCATTTGGTTTGTAGTATGGGCCA
This sequence comes from uncultured Methanobrevibacter sp., assembly GCA_902771225.1. GTDB lineage: Archaea > Methanobacteriota > Methanobacteria > Methanobacteriales > Methanobacteriaceae > Methanocatella. The sequence goes on from CACXWH010000039.1 coordinate 8,702, forward strand.
TTATAAGAACCAACCTGAATGACGGAATAGGAAAAGCAAGTAGAATTCTACTGCCTATTCTATGCGTAATCATAGTGATTTTTGTTATATACTCCCTAACACTTCCAGGAGCATATATTGGTTATTCACAATTATTCCATCCGGACTGGTCAGCATTAACAAATTTAGATGTATGGCTGGCCGCATTTGGTCAAATCGTATTTTCATTAAGTCTGGGAATGGCAATTGCACTTACATATGCAAGTTATCTGCCAAAAGGTTCCAAGCTAGTGGACAATGCACTGGTAGTTGCATTTTCAAATTCCGGATTTGAAGTCTTCAATTCAATAGGAATCTTTTCAATTTTAGGATTTATGTCAATTAGCAGTGGAATAGCATTTAATGAATTAGTAACAGAAGGAACAGGACTTGCATTTGTAGTATTTCCACAGGCATTCAATATAATGAAAACCGGATCGATTATAGGGCCATTGTTTTTCTTATGCATATTATTTGCAGGAATCACATCAGCAATGGCACTTTTAGAAGGAATATGCTACTCACTTTCTGAAAAATTTGATTTTTCACGTAAAAAATCCGCAACAATTGTCTGTATCGTAGGAGCATTAATTTCATCAATATTTGCAACAGCATCAGGAAGTTTTATTTTAGGAATATTTGATGCCTTTTTAAACAACTTCGCGCTATTGTTTGCAGTGTTTATGGAATGCATAATATTCGGTTGGGTATATGACTTCGATGAACTGATTAATACATTAAACGAGAATTCAAGAATAAAAGTAAGCAACATATGGAAAACAATCATTAAATTCATACTGCCAGTATGTATATTCTGCCTTTGGATTCAGGGAATTTATTCAACACTTACCCAAGCAGATCCCGTAAGCATTATTATAAGAGGAATATTACTAGCTGCAATTATTATACTTCCAATCATACTTTCAAAGTTGCCTGCAAAGAATGAAAATTACTATGATTAATTAAAAGATAGCTATTATTAAAATTAAAGAATAGTAAAATAATGGCTGTTAAAATTAACCACCACCCATTTTAATTAAAGATAGTGTAAAACTAAATTATTTTAAATTATTAAATATAGATAATTGTGTAGTAATTATGAAATGGAAAATAGGAAATGTCAAAATTGATAATCAGATAGTTCTGGCACCAATGGCAGGAATTTGTGATTCATCATTTAGAAGAATAGTTAAATCCATGGGATGTGGATTAATAGAAACTGAAATGGTTTCAACAAGAGCAATAATGCATTTAAATAGAAAAACACGAGAAATGCTTGAAATGACAGATTATGAAAGACCAATAGCACAGCAAATATTTGGATCAGACAGCGAATCATTTAAAAATGCATCAGCATACATCTTCGAAAATATGAAACCGGACATTCTTGATATAAATATGGGATGTCCTGTAACAAAAGTGGCCGTTAAATCAGGAGCGGGAAGTGCACTGCTTAAAAACCCGGAAAAAGTATCTGAAATTATAAAAACAGTAGTTGATACAGTCCCAATTCCAGTAACAGTAAAAATCAGAAGCGGATGGAATGAAAACAATGCACTGGAAATATCAAAAATAGTTGAAGAGTCAGGTGCATCAGCCATCACCGTTCATCCCCGCACAAGACATCAAAGGTACGATGTTCCTGCAGACTGGTCACTAATCAGACAAATAAAAGAAGAAATTTCAATTCCAGTAATTGGAAACGGAGATATCAGAACCTGCTACGATGCAAAGGCTATGATAGACTTTACAAATTGTGATGCAGTGATGATTGGAAGAGGAGTTTTAGGAAATCCATGGATTATAAAACAGTCCATAGACTACATCAATTATGGAATAAAACCTGAAAGAATCTCATCAAAGGAAAAATTGGACATGTTTAAAAAACATGCTAACATGATTATTGAAAATTATGAAGATAAAGTCCAAATGCATAAATTAAAGACAAATGCCGCATACTATATGAAAAATCTGCATGGAAGCCAGGAAATCAAGAAAAAAATTTTTCAAACCACAACCAAAGAAGAATTATTTGAATTGCTTGAAAATTATGTAAAAACCCTGAAACATTAAACTTTAGGGATTGATGAGAGTTAATTTCAACTCAGTAATCCATTATATAAAAATAATAAATTAGCATATTCATTATTTAAACCAAATCACCAAGTATTTAACCGATTTTAAATAAAAATATATTTTAATAATAGGGGGTGGAATTATTAAAAAAATAATTTTAATTTCAGCTTTATTTTTAATGTTAATATCCATCAGCGCAGTTTCAGCTGATGGCAACTTTACTGATTTAAACAATGAAATACAAAACAGCGAAAATGTAAAGGAAATAGCTCAGGATTATACATTTGATGAAAAAAGCGATGCGAATTTTAAAAATGGAATCTTAATTAATAAAAACAATATTACCATTAATGGAAACGGACATGTTATTGACGGGAACAATCAGGCGATGATTTTTAATATAACCGGAGAGAATATAACCATCAGCGACCTTAAATTTATTAATTCTCCACAGGTTATAAAATATTGGGGTAAAGGATGGGATTCACAGATTACTTTAAATAATTTAATTTTCGAAAATAACTTAGGTATTGATGGACCAGTGGAATTAATTGCATCCAACAGTACTTTAAACAATTGTAAATTTATTAATTCAACTTCAGTTACCGGCACTGCAATATATGCCGAAGGAACTATTGCAAATATTAACAATATGATTTTTAGTAATTTTAATGGAAATTCTTCAATATTATATATGAGTAGTGATACACAACTTTTTATTGATAACTGCACATTCAGCGATTCAACTACATTTAACGGAGCAGTTTTTGGAATGGTAAAAGAAGTCAGTGTTAAAAATTCCAGATTCATTAATCTGAATTCCAATAGAACAGGAGGAGCTTTTTTATTGAAAATGGTTGGAAAAGCAAACTTTGAGAATAATACATTCATAAACATATCCGCCAGAAGAAACGGCGGCGCAGTCTATATTGATGACTCCGGTAAAATCGAATATAAAAACTGTAAGTTTATAAATTGTTCTGCGGAATTTGGCGGTGCAATACTTCACTTAAAAAGCGGTGAGACCCTGATAAATAATACATCATTTGATGGATGCTGTGCAACATTTGACGGCGGAGCAGTATATGTTTCAAATAGCATACTTAACATTGAGAATGCTGACTTCAACAGCAATAAGCTTTCAAGTGAAGACTATTGTAATGGAGGGGCAATTTACAGTGATTTAACTAACCTGACCGTTAGAAATTCAAAATTTGTAAATAACATGAAACATGCAATATACAGTTATGACAATAATATAAGCATTTCAGATTCTTATTTTACCAATAACGGCGAAGCCATTCACGGAGTATTTATAAATAAGGCTAATTTAAATAACAACAACTATACTGAAGATTTAATTTCCCTAAACAATACCAATTATGTTTCTTTATTGGAGCATGAAGGCAGCAAAATAGAACTGATTAATAACACGATAGTTGTGGATAAACTCCCGTCCCGTTTTGACTTACGGGATTGGGGTTGGGTAAGCCCTGTAAGAGATCAGGGCCCAACAGGCATGTGCTGGACATTTGGAACCTGTGGAGCATTGGAATCAGCACTTCTTAAAAACACAGGCACATTATATGATTTTTCAGAAAACAATATGCAGAATAGTATGCTTAAATATTCAAAGTATGGCGATGTGAAATACGAAGACGGTGCTTTTGGAACTGTTGGCCTGATGTATATTTTAAGCTGGTTGGGTGCATTGCCATCAGAATATGATGCTTACGATGCTTATGGAAAAATATCACCAATCATACTTACAAAAGACAATATTCACATTCAGGACGCCATTGTCCTTCCCGCACGTAAAAATTCAACCGACAATGATGCAATCAAACATGCAATTATAGATTACGGATCATTAATAATAGGCTATGCTTCAAATCTCGCTCCACCAATTTACAATAAAAACACATCAGCCCAATATGGTGATGAGCATGAGTGTAACCATGCAGTATCTCTTGTCGGATGGGATGATAATTTCTCCAAAAGCAACTTCCTCATAACCCCGCCAGGAGACGGAGCATGGATTATTAAAAATAGTATGGGAAGCGAACATGGTGATAAAGGTTATGACTACATTTCATATTATGATAAAAGTATAATGATGGAAAATGTCATAATAGGTTTTGTTATTGGAAATACTGAAAATTACACCAAAAATTATCAAACAGACATTGGTGGTGAATTCCAAATTAAAAATATGAACAAAACAGTCTCATATAAAAATACATACACCTCCGTGGGAAACGATTTAATCAGCGGTGTAGGAACATACTTTAATTTAACAAATGAAGAGTATACAGTGGAAATTTATGTTAATGATGAGTTGAAACTAACCCAAAACGGCACAAGCCCATTTTCCGGATTCCACACAATTAAACTGAATCAGGAAATCCCTGTAAAATTCGCAGATAATTTCACCGCAGTAATAACCAAGCAATCAATACCGTTAATTTTATACTCAAGACAGCACTTCGAAGAAAACAGATCTTTTGCAAATTACGGTAACGGCTGGATAGATTTAGCATCAAACAAAACAACCACATCAATAAAAGTCTATACAAAAGATTTAAAATTGTATACCGAAGATTTGGTTAAAATCTATAAAAATGATTCCCAATTTGAAGCAAAAATAGACATTAGCGGCGAAAATGTAATCTTTGAGATAAACGGACAGACATACAATAGAACCAGTGACAAAAACGGAATTGCAAAAATAAACATAAACTTAAACCCGGGCAATTACACAATCAGAACAACATTCAACGGCACAACAGTTGAAAACAGCATTACAGTACTGCCAACACTAATGGCTGAAAACCTGGTAAAATACTACAAAAATGCATCACAGTTTGAAATTTCACTAATCGACGGTGCAGGTAATCCTGTCAGTGGAGTCAACATAACCATGAACATTAACGGAGTATTATACAATCGTACAACAAATGAAAATGGAACAGCCAAACTAAACATCAACTTAAATCCTAAAGAATACATATTAACAGCTGTTGACCCATTAACCGGCCTTCAAATGTCATACAGCATCACAGTACTGCCAATACTAAACGCAACAGACATGGAAATGAAATATTTAGACGGCTCCCAATTCAAAGCACAACTTCTAGACGGGCAGGGAAAAGCTTTGGCCGGTGAAACTATCACTTTCAACGTGAACGGAGTATTCTATAATAAAACAACTGATAAAAATGGTATCGCCCGTTTAAATATCAGATTAATGGCCGGAGAGTATATAATTACATCAATGTATGCAAATGGAGCTAGAATTGCAAATAAAATTACAATAACAAGTTGAGATTTATTTCTCAACCATTTCTTTTTTTAGCTATATTGAAGAGACTTAACTCATCAACAATTGGACAAGAGAAGCCAATCGGAATAATACAACAAAATATTAATCATCAAATATTTTTTCTGTGATTTTAACAGCAGATGCAACCATTTTCGGACAGAATTCCTTAAAAAGATTATTGTCCAAAGCATATTTAACCCCTCCAGGAGTACGGATATCACATTCAAGCAAATCTCTGCAGATAAATGATCCATTTTCTTTTTTAAATTCTTCAAAAAACCTGTTTGAAAGCCTATCACAGGTTTTCTTATCCTCACCATACTTTAGGCCGATTGCCATTAAAGCCCCGGTGCATGCTCCGCAGACTTCTGCCTGGCGCATACCGCTGCCAAAGCATGCTGCGATTTTGAAAGCATCATTTTTGGAAAGTCCGAATTCTTCACAAAAAACACCAAAAACAGATTGAGAACATACATATCCATCTTCAAACAAGTTACATGCTTCATCTATACGATTCATAAAAATAATTATAAATTTTAATAAATAAAAAGTTTTTCAACTAAAGCATTTTTTTGATTTCATTCAGATTTTTTTCAATAAAATCCCGATATGCAGGATTGGCTAAAACCCTGTATTGCTTTTTTCTGGTTTTATTAAAGGCTTCTGCCATTTTTTCTTGCAAATAATCTATGTCACTATCCAAAATAATATGCAACTTATCTCTTTGAGCAGGAGTTAAATTATCCATATGATTTTTGATGGTTGATTCAAACTTAGAAACAAGATTGGCATTAGTTCGGGCCATAGTTTCTAATATGAATGCCGGAGCCAATGTAAATAGATGCCCATATTCTTCGATATCCTCATAGGTAATTTTATCGTTCATTGATTTCACAAATCCTAAAATTAAATCTGCAACTTATTAAAATCATGAAAAAAATTAACTATTTGAATTTAAATAGTTATTAAATTTCAAATATAGATTTTCTTCGAAATTAGCCAATCTAGATTTAACCTTTAATTTTCTGAATAATAATTCTCTCACCCAAACAAACATAACCTGCAATCAAAACAAAACAGTTAACAGCAACCAATAAAAATGACTCAAATAACCATGCAACTTCATAATTATAGAAAATGGAACAGTAGAGGCAATCACTCCTCCCTGACCAAGCAAATGAATCATTGGAACCATCATCATAGATATGATTCGCAGTAAATCAATTCCATAATCTCTTTGACTTGTATTAACAGCATTCAATATAAAACCTCCATAAACTTCCCACCTTAAAGATAGCAGGGATTGGCAAACCTAAAAAATTCTATTTTTTTTAGGAACTTTTACAGCACCGTAGCCCTACGATTTTTAATTTTATTATTATCCATATATTATAATTTCAATAATTATTAAATCTTTTGAAAATGCACAATTGTGAAAAAATACATCATAAAATAAGAAAATAATTAATATTCATGGCCTGTTAAGAGTAACCCACCTAAAAGTTGGTGGGTTATCTTTCAAAAATAGGCCAAAACTACCAAGTTTTTGGACATTTGATTATGCAAAAAAGAGAAAAAACATAATAATAATATGTCAATTATCATTATTATATTAATACCATTACCACAAATTAAAAATAGATATAATTTACCATACAATACGAAAAAATATAAAAAAAGTAATTCCGCAATTGCATAATTACTTACTTACTCAAACATCGGCGGAGTCATACATATGCAGGTGGAAAAAAGATATAGTTTATATGGCAATCAATTAAATTAAAAGTAGATATAATAATAATCATACTTAACTAATTAACTACAAAAATAAGCAATCATGAAATTAAGAATTAACACAGGAAAAAAAGAAGAGAAGTTGAGAAATTATTCTCAACCGGTTGAATATTATTTAGTTTTTATATTGTTTGATTAACACACCTGCACCAGCAAATATTACTATTAACAATAAAACCCAAAGGTAATTAAAACCACTGCCATTTGATTGGTTACCAATGGTTTTAGCAACACTACTATTATTTGGAGTTTTATTTGAAGAATTGGTATAATCAGCATTTTCTACATTAGAAATTACACTGAACAAGTTAGTATTTCCATTATTATCAACATTATAATCATTATTAGTCACTACATTTGCTGAATTAGATGCATTTTCATGTCTATGCTGAAAATCGTTTACAGTAGCCAAAACATCTAATTCTAAAACTTGATTATTAACATTAGCAGTTATGTGTGTAACATTAGTATTAGTAAATGTAATTCCTGCAACATATGTACATTCACTAACTTTATGCCAATCACTAATTTTTGCATTATTATCAGCACTAATACTTATTTTAATCAAGTCACATAATAAAATAGCATGATTTCCTTTAGCATCTTCAAAGTAAACTGTTAAATTATATTCTTTTCCAACTTTACAATCATTATCTAGTAAGAGTTTAGCATGAACAGGATAACCGTCTGAGTGGTCTTCATCAGAACGAGGCCAAGTATGATATTCTTTAAATTTATTGTCAAAACTAGGATTGTTGATTCCAAACCAATTAAAAGCAATAGCATCATAATATCCACTATTATATACAATATCCCCTTTATCTCCTGCATCATTATCAATAAAGATATTATTTAATAACTTCAAACTAGAACTCATAGAATCAGTATAGATTGCTCCGCCTTCATCACCACAACGATTATTTTCAAAATAACATTGAGCAATGGTAAGATGATTTTCATTGTTGATATAGATTGCTCCTCCATCATCATTAGCTTTAGCTGTATTGTTAATGAAAACACCATAGTAAATATCAGTGTTGAATTTATTTGTATAAATTGCTCCACCACAATTATCATCAACATAATTACCAATGAAATATGAAGGTAAAGTATTAACCCATGTTATAGTATCTGCATAAATTGCACCACCGTAATCTGCTGCATGATTATTTAAAAAAGAACAATTATCAACTTTTGCATCGCCTTTAGCTCTTATTGCACCACCGTAACATTGTTCTGAAGAAGCACCTTCTGCTTTATTATTCTCAAAAGTAGTATTTTTAATATCAACATTTCCTTCAGCATATATTGCACCACCATCAGCATAAGCTGAATTACCAGTGAAAATTGAATCTACACTCTTCACAGAATCTTCAGCATAAATTGCACCACCATAATCAGCAGCTGCATGATTACCAATAAAAGTAGAATTATCAACTTTAATATCATGTTCACTCCTTATTGCACCACCAAAATAATTTGCGGTGTTATTTATGAAATTACAATTAGAAACAGCACCATTAGCACTATGATACCAGTAAATTGCACCACCACTATATTCTCTTGCGGTGTTATTTATGAAAGTACAATTAGAAACAGCACCATTATCACTATAAAACCAAACTATTGCACCACCAAAACTTTTTGCGATGTTATTTATGAAATTACAATTAGAAACAGCACCATTAGCACTATGATACCAGTAAATTGCACCACCGTAACCATCAAATTTCACATTTTTAATAGTTAAATTATTAATTATCACATTACTATTAGTAATCTTAAAAGCTTGAATATTTGAACCTGCCATATCTATTGTTGCACCGTTACCATCTATCTTAAAGCCTGTAGTACCAATTTCAATTGTACTGCCGGAATCATATGTATAAATACAATTTTTATCTAATGTTATTTCTACATCACCAGCTTCTTGTATTGTCTTAATCCGAGTAGCAAGTTCTGCATAAGAACCAGTATTTTCTCTTAAAATATTTTCATTACTTTCAACATCATTATTATTCGTAGATAATATATTCGTATCATTATTTAATATGTTGGCTGATTCATCAACTGATAATACATCAGATGTATCATTAGCATCAGCAGCACTTGCTGATGAAACAAATAAGAGTAAAATCAGAAACATTGACAAAACAGCCAATAAAAATTTATTAACTTTCATTATTATCCCCCTATAAGTTAATTATTTAAAAAAACAGCATAATCCAAAATTATAAATATATCATAATATAATCCCCATTATGCTTATATAATATAATTATTAACTTCTCCTTTAAATGGTTTATTGTTTATAATTTTCTATATTTAGTTTAAAATTTTGCATTTAATTTAATGAAAATAACTAATACCTTGACCATCAACAAGTACTTTTGCTTTAATATCAAGTTTTTTTTAATCCCTATTTTTACAATTATTTTTCTCAATATGTTGTAGATATTACTCTATTTTTCTTATAACAAGTTTATAATACTTTTTTTAAGATTTTGTATTTTTCATTCTACCCGGATAAAATCCTGTTAAATTTTTCTGATGTATGGTCTTTGTTGTGGTGGTAGGATTGGATTTTGATACTAAATTATTGAAGATGTGACTCATTAAATTACCTGTAAATAATATAAGTGCTATATATTTTATTTATCATTGTTGAATACGTGAAGTAGTTGATTAATCTAATTTATCTTTAGTGGTTGATATATGTTAAATGAAAAAATACCCCATTGTTACAAAATAAAGAATTTTTACATCGTCATGTAAGATATGTAAATCGAACATTATTCATTAAAATTGAAATTAATACTAAATTGTTTATTATATTATTTTATAATGGCATCAATATTCAAAAATTTGAGTAATATCAAGCTATTTCTGAATAATGTTTAAAATGATAGTGTTCTATTCATACCAAAGAAAAATTAAATCGCAAAAAGGAGCAATTTAAGAGCTTTTTGATTTGGCATTTTAATAGTATTATCAACTGCTATTTCATCAACTTCAATGAATTAAATAAATTGAGGAATGATGAAAAAAAGTAATAAATGGATTAAAAATTGAAAAATTAGGACTAAAGAGGCACCTTTGCTTTTATATGTTATTATAGTTCATCGAACAATAATAAATTTATTATATGTCTTACACGTCAAAATAACAAAAAAATGTCCTACAAGACTAAGAAAATCAAGGTTTATTTAAAAACTTTAGAAAAAATACAAATGAATACGTAAGAGTACAAAAAAATATGGACTTTGATAAAATGAGAGATAATAGAATTGAATACAAGAATCAGCCAATCACAGTAAAAATTACACCAGAGATAGATAGAATGCTTAAATACATTTCAGAAGAAACAACATTGAATACATCAAGTATTGTGAGGTATAGTATCTTGGAATTGTATAAAAAAGTAAAAAAGGAAGGATATGATGATAATTAAACTTAAAAAACAAGAAGAAGAAATTAATGAACTTATAGAAACTTGGGAAGAGTATCAGAATGCACCCAAACATTTTAATGTTCCACTTCCCGATGAAATATTAACTGATGATTGTAAATTCTATAATGATAGAGTAAAAAGAGATATAGATGATTTTAAATTAGAATTAGAATATTTGAAAGAAATTTCTAAAATTTATAATGAAAATGATTTTATAGTAACCGAACAATATCATATGGGTAATTTTAATGATACGAAAGAAATAAAAAAGGTACAAATTACTCCAGAATTACGTAAAGAAATCGAAAAATACTGCAAGCGCAAATTAAATCCTTAATTTTTAGTTCTATTAAATCTGATTTTCTTAAACCAGTTGTAACTAAAAAGGATATAATTGCTTTATCTCTAATACTTTTACAAAATGACATTGCAGTTTCTACTTCCCGCCATGAAACAATGTCTTCATCACGTATTCTAATCGTTTGAATATCTATCTTTTGTGGATTAGGTTTTTCAATATTATATTCTTTAAATAATGCTCTAAATGTATCCAATTTAAGTTTAATAGTTTTATTAGATAGATTCTTTTCTTTTAGATAATTATAATACCTAAATTGATAATCTGTAATAGTCCTATCTTCTAATTCAATAATATCATATTCCCCAGTTTCATTATCCTTAAATGGTTTTTGCTCCCTTTTAGCTATACGAACAATATCTGATGGAGAAACATGAAATAAATAATATATTTCATCAAAAACAGTATTATAATTTTTAATGGCGCTTTTAGACAAATTCCTTCGAGTAACTAACTTATTTAATCTAACATCATTTTTAGAAAAATTGTTTTTAGGTATGGTTTTGGTCTTGGTCGTCATAATTTATAATATGAAGATTACCAACATATAAATGTTTGGTAACCCACATAAATATTCATGGCCTGTTAAGAGTAACCCACCTTCTGTTTTAACAGCATTCATCTTAGCGAACTACCTTGCCTACAACAGTGATCATCAGCAACTTTGTTCT
>CACXWH010000040.1 GCA_902771225.1 uncultured Methanobrevibacter sp.
AATCGCTGGGACAACGATGCAGTAAAAAATTCCAAGAAAAACATACTATAATTTTTTTGGTTTGCGAATCCCCGTCGTCTACACGGCGGGGAGGTTCAATACTAATTAAAATCATATAATTTATAAAAAAGTAAGGATAAATAAATTATCCTTTAATTAACTCAACAGCTGTTTTAATGGCTTCATCCATCTTTTCAGCATTTTTACCTGCACCCTGTGCTAGTGTTAAACGGCCACCGCCACCCCCACCCAATACACCTGCTGCAGTTTTGATAATATCATTAATTTTAATTCCATTATCAATTGCATTTTGTGAAGCTGCACCAACGATTTTACCATCATTATTTCCCATAATAACTACATCTGCTTTACCGTTATCAGTGAAATCTGTTGCGATTTTTTGAAGTTCTTTAATGTCAGTTCCCATAATCTCGGAAACTACTTTCAATCCATTAATTTCAATAAAATCATCTGCAAGAGAATTCATTTTAAGTGAAGCTATTTCTGATTTTAGTTTATCAATTTCATTTTTCTGTGCTTTCCATTCACTGAAGAACCTATCACATGTTTTTGGTAATTGATCGTTTTCAACCTTAAATATTAATGAACTTTCACGTAAAATTTCATTATCATGTTGCATTGAATCAATTGCAGCCAAACCCGCTGAGAAATCAATTCTTTCAACACCATCCTGAACTCTTTCAGTTTTATTGATTTTAATTGGTCCGACAACACCTGTTCTTAGTACATGTGTACCTGCACAGGCCTGAACATCAACTCCAGGAATTTTAACAACACGAATCATTTTACCTGGAACAATACCTCCCTGATAGAGAACAAAACCATATAATTCCTGTGCTTCATCCCGTGTATGGAATTGAATATCCAAATCTATATTATCCATCACATATTCATTAGCCAATTTTTCAATTTCATTTAGTTCTTCTTGTGTGATACGTTTGTAATGAGATAAGTCAATACGTGCTCTTGTAAGGCCATTTTGAGAACCTGCCTGCCAAATATGCTGACCCAATACTTTTCTTGCAGCTGCAATTACAATGTGAGTTCCTGTATGGTGACGTGCAAGAGTTATTCTTCTTGTCCAGTCAATTTCGCCTGTTGCTTTTTTACCTACAACGTCATCATCAATGTCTCCATCCACATGATGCAATACAACATTATTAACTTTTTCAGCACCAATTATTTTAAACATATTTCCATCAATGGAAACTTCACCAATATCCGAAGGTTGGCCTCCTCCTTCAGGATAGAATGTTGTTTTATCAAAGATTAAACATTTATCACCATCTTTTTCAACCAGACCTAAAATTTCGGCTTCAAAATCTTTTTGGAAGAAATCTTTATAGAATAATAAATCAGTTTCAGGATAATCCAGTTCAAATGTAGGTGTTTTATTAGAAGTATCTTTTTCATGAGCTCCTGCAACTTGAGTAAAGAAATTATCTGGAACATTTACAGTAAAATCATCTCCAGCCATTTCAACTACAGTTTCAGGAGGAATACCATGGGCATCATATAAATCAATGAGCATATCTAACGGCATTTCAGATTTACCTTCTTTCTTAAGTCTTTTAATGGATCTTCTAACGATACTTTTTCCTTTTTTAACAGTAGCAGCATATCTTTCTTCTTCTAAAGTTATAATATTCATAATATGCTCTTCTGAATCACGAATTTCGGGATAAAATTTAGATAAGAAATCAAGTTGTATAGCCATTACATCAGCTAAAGATTCCTTCATGTTTAATTCCTTCATGAATCTTATAGTTCGCCTTAAAACCAGACGAGCCAAATAACCTTCCTTAACATTAGATGGGATAATACCGTCCGCAAGCATAAACGCTAAACAGCGAGTGTGATCAGCAATGATATAAATTGCCTCCATTGGTTCAGCTGCGTCCAAATATTCTTCAAGTGAGAGATTTAAACTATCGGCCACCTGTTGTCTTAACTCTTTTAAATCACCAATATCTTCAATATCCATCATGCCTGCAATTTGAGCATTTCTTCCTTGGATATCTTCATTAATTTCAACACCAGTTAATTCTTTTAATTTATTAACAACAGGGGCAAAACATGCATCATAAGCGGTAGGAGTTCCCTGAGAAATCCATGCTATACGTTCTAATCCATATCCTGTATCAACAACTTTAATTGGGATTTCTTTTTTATCACCATTTTCTAAAGTTTCATATTGGATAAATACCAATGTTGCGAGCTCTACTCCCCTACAACATACTTCATAACAAGGCCCTTCATTACCTCCACCGCTCCACCAGGATTTGATGAATGTGATTTCTTCTGTGTTTATTCCAATATGGGCAAAGAATTCATGACAAAGCCTAATTGTCTCATCTTCCCAATAAATAAAATCATCTTCCTTATTAATTACAGTATGAGTTCCCATTGTGAAACAAGTCATATGACGACCTGTTCTTCCAACATTATCAACATCATTAAGTCTAATTGATGGCTGAGCCATTTCAATAGGATTGGCTGGAGGTTTAACAAGCCCGGACGTTATCCAAGGTTGGAAACAAAAAATAGAAGCTCCAACTAAAAATACATCATCTCTCCATCTTTTAGCTAAAACAGGATACCTATGAACATGCGTGTGTCCTTCACTTTCTAAAAATTCTCTAAAAACTTTCTGGATTTCATATAAATTATATGGTTTATCTGTTGCAGGATTTGCAATAAACTCATACTCATCACACGGAGCGTCCCCACAAGTATCTCTATCTACTTGGGAGTAAAACTCTTGTCCACAAGTTTTACAAGTTTGTTTTTTATAACCAAGTTTATCAAAAATTTCTACCATACTAATCATTTTAAAAGATTTATTAGTAAAATATATGTTTTTTATATTTTAAATAACTTTCAAAAAAACTAGTCGTTATGTCAACATTGGGAATTGTTGCTTAAATATACTGTTCGAATTGGGATGTTGAAAAATAGCATGAAAAAATTATCATGAAATAAAAACACGAAAAATTTGAAAATATTTGATTAAAATAAGATTTTTGAAAATAAAAAAAAAGAAATAAGGTGATAGATTTTAAAAAATCTATCCGAATAAAGCACCTAATCCAGCTGCTGCTTCTTCTTCAGATGCTTCTTCTTCCTCTTCTTCCTCTTCTTCTTCCTCTACAGCTGCTTCAGCTGCTGCTGGAGCTGCTGCTGCAGGTGCTGCTGCTGCCATAGCAGTAGTTTCCATAGCTTCGTCGATGTCAACATCTTCTAAAGCTGCGATTAATGCTTTAATTCTAGCATCATCAGCATCAATTCCTGCTGCTTCAATAATACTTTTAACATTTTCTTCGTTAATATCTTTTTCTGCACTGTGCAAAATCATTGCCGCATATATATATTCCATGTTATCACCATCACCATTAGTTTGTTTAAATATAATCTTTATTTATATTAAAAAATTTTAAATTAAATTTTAACCAAAGAGAGCACCTAATCCAGCTGCTGCGTCTTCTTCAGATGCTTCTTCCTCTTCTTCCTCTTCTTCTACTTCCTCTTCTACAACTTCTTCTTCAACAGGAGCTGCTGTTACAGCAACATTAGAAAGTTTTTCAGCCAATTCATCGTCAATAGCACCTGCTTTATCAGCAACAGCTGATGCAATAGCTAACATTTTAGCTTGTGCAAGTCCGATAATTGGTTCTGAAGTTTCAGAAGTTAATACTGCTGCTTCTACACCAAGATTAATTGCTTTAGTGTAAGCGAGAGTAATGAGTGTGGAAATAGTTTCATCAGTAGGTATAGCTGCATTAACAGATAAATTAAATGCTTGAGCGAATGCACTTTGAACATCTGCCAATGTTTGTTCTTCGTCGATTGCAAGTAAATCTGAAGTATAAACTGCTTCATCTTCATATACTGCTTTTAAATCAATTCCCACTTCCATTGGATTAATTTCCATTCTAGATAAGGTAGCTGCTACATCTTTAGATACTTCTTCACCTGCTTCAACAACAACAGTATCTTTTTGAACAACAATTTTACCTTTATCAATTTTTGCAGGAATTCCAACTTGTTGTAATTCACCTAAAAATGGACCTGGTTCAAAACCAGTATCTCCGGCCGGTACAACAATATCATCGTTAGCAATAGATCCTGGTTTAGCAGGAGCTGAAGTTTTACTATCTTCCAATATTTTGTACAATTTAAAAGGATTCATTTCAGTAGCAATAATAGCCACTTGACCTTCCATATGTCCAGATAAATCAACAATGTTGTTTTTACTAGCATTACAATCTTCGAGAGCTAAATCAATAAGGTTTTTCTTAGACATTCTAATAACAGCTTTGCCATTGAGATTTTTTCTCATTTCCTGAAGTTGTTTTGCTGGAATGTTTAATAAATCGACAATACCAACAACATCATATTTGTCTATGATACCTTTGAGCTCTATAACTTCTTCTTTTTTCCATTCAGCAACATGAGCCATCTAGATCACCCTCACAGTTGGACCCATAGTTGTTTTAATAAACATGGATTTTATTTGACTTCTTCCTTTTTCTAAATTGCGGTCTAAGACTGTAAGAACAGTTTCCACATTTTCAGCTATATCTTCCTCGGACATGTCTTGGCTTCCAACAACGATTTGAATAATTGGTTGTTGTTTTATGCCAACTTTGACAGTACTTTGTAATCTTTCTAAAAGAGGAGCTAGTTTGATACTTGCTGGCACTGGTTTTGGCATTTTGTTACGAGGACCGAGAATCGGACCTAAGAACCTACCAACTAGTGGCATCATATCTGCTTGAGCTATAAAGAAATCAACAGTATTAGCAGCTTTTTTAGCAGCTTTTCTGTCTTTTCCTAACTCTTCTAAATCTGCTTTATTGATTACAAGATCGAGGCCTGCATCTTTAGCTTGAACAATGAGTTCCCCATCAGCTATGACTCCGATTTTTACATCTTTGCCACGGCCGTTAGGAAGAGTAACTTCCTCATTAAACCTATTTTCTGGCCTTTTGACATCTAAGTCACGGATATTAATAATAATATCTACGGACTCAGTGAAGTTTCTCGGCTTAGATTGTTCTTTAGCCTCCTTCACCGCATTAACTATATCTTGTGTCATATTCGTCCCCCATGAACATTTTCTGTTCATTGGTTTTATTTTGGTTTCATGAGAATCGATTGTAAGAAAAAATTCTCCACGATTGCATGAATTAAAAAACAGTATATCAATTATAATCCGTAAATCATAACATCATATACACTGTTACATATTAACTTAAATTTTATTAACTGATATCTATTCTACTAAGATATCATCATATTTACCGGCATCTACATCTTTTTGTGCTTCTCTTGGGTCTTTACCATCAACAGATAATCCCATACTTACACAGGTTCCCATGACTTCTTTTGTAGCTGCTTTGTAATCATTAGAAAGTAATGAATCAAATTTCATTCTAGCGATTTTTAAAGCAGTTTCAATTGGTAAGTCATTGACAATGTCTAAACCTGGTTCATGAGAAGCTTTTTCAATACCTAACTCTTGCATGATTAACGCAGTAGTTGGTGGAGTACCGATTTCAATATCAAAATCTTTAGTATCTCTATCAATGTTAACTTTAACAGGTACTTTCATTCCTGCAAAGTCAGCAGTTTTACTATTAATTTCGTCAACTACTTGCATCATGTTAATACCGAAAGGTCCTAAAGCTGGGCCTAATGGAGGTCCAGGAGTAGCGCTTCCACCTTCGATAAGAACTTCGACTGTATCTTTAGCCATCAGTCAGCCTCCTTTTGAATTATTCTTATTTGATCAGCTTTAACAGTTACCGGAATTGGAACTGCTGCTTCTATTAACTCAAGAACAACTTCTTCACGTGATTCATCAATACGAACCACTTTAGCTCTTTCACCTTTAAATGGACCAGAAATAAGTTCCACAATACTTCCTTTTTGAATTGAGGAAATAATTGGTTCTGGTTTTAAGAATCTTTTTGCTTCATCAAAGGTAATACCTCCTTTCCCTTCAACAACACCTCTTAAGTGTTGTACTTTCAAATTAGGATTTCTTAAATCTATTTTAGTTTCAGATTCAACTAAGATATACCCTTTTAAAGATTCCGGTACAAGAATTGATAAAATATCTACACCAGGCATTTTAGCTTTACGTGCTAAAAGTCTAGCAACATTCCTTTCTTGACCTACAGAGGTTTTAAGAGCATATATGGAACTATTAGTATCTTCCATGAAAAATTCACCTATTTCAATATTCTTATTGTTAATAAAATCATATATTAAGTTAAAAGTTATTATAAAAACAATGTAACAAGATAAAAAATAATCTTGTAAAATAGATTTCTATAATATCAATATATCTATAAATAATAGTATATAAAGTTTTCAAAAAAAACGATATTTTGAAAATAAAAATTAAAATTTTATCATAATTAATTTAGGATCAATATTAAAAAAGAATAAAGAAGGGTTTTATAAACCAATTAATTGACCAATTATAACCATGACAAAACCAATAACACCAATAACTAAAATACCCAATGCTGTAATTTTAGCAAAATCAAAGTATTCGGCCTTATCTGGTTTCCTTGATACTTTTAATACTCTTTTACTATCTTTAACAAATTTATCAAGACTTTCTTTTAAACTCATTTAAATACCCAAAATAAAAAATTTAGTAAATTATAACAAAATAATAATATATTAATTTATAATTTATTAGTTAATAAAGTTTTCTATAAACCGTAAAAAAATATAAAATTTTAGATGGATTTAGAAAATTCCATCAATAAAATCATCTAATTGGTCACTGTTACTTTGAGCATCATCTGCTGATTCTTCATTATCCTCTTCAAAATCAATATCAGAGTCTTCATCACCAGATTTAATACCTGAAACAACAATAGTTGTTCTAACAGTGCTTTGTAATGCTGGATCAAGTTGAGCACCCCAAATAATATTTGCTTCTGGGTCTAACTTATCAGCAACAACCTGTACGATTTTTTCAGATTCATGTAATGTTAAATCTTCACCACTAGATATATTAATTAAAGCACCAGTAGCATTTGATATATCAATGTCAAGTAAAGGACTGCTTAATGCTTCATGTACGGATTCTAATGCTCTGTCTCCAGAATCAGATTCACCCATACCAATCATTGCCATACCTGAACCTTCCATGATGCTTTTAATATCAGCGAAATCTAAACTTACAATACCTGGTTTAGTAATTAATTCAGTGATTCCTTTAACAGCTCTTCCTAAAATTTCATCAGAAACTAAAAATGCTTTAGTTAATGGGAGATTTGGAGCCACTTCTAATAATTTATCATTTGGAATAATAATTACAGTATCAGATGCATCTTGGAGTTTTTCTAAACCTTCATCAGCATTATTTCTTCTTCTAATACCTTCAGCTGAAAATGGCATAGTAACAACAGCTACAGTTAAAGCACCTAATTTTTTAGCAATTTTAGCAACGATAGGAGCTGAACCTGTACCGGTTCCTCCACCAAGACCACAGGTAACAAATACCATATCTGCACCTTCAAGTGATTCTCTTATTTCATCTTCGGTTTCTTCAGCACATTCTTCACCAATGCTTGGATCTCCACCTGCACCCAATCCACCGGAAGTTTTTCTACCCAAGAGAATTTTTTTATCAGATTGACTATAATATAAATCTTGTGCATCCGTATTGACAGTGATTGTATCAGCACCTTCAATACCAATATCGTTTAATCTTGAAATAGTGTTGTTTCCTGCACCACCGGCACCAACAACGTAAATGTTAGTTTTCTTAATAAAACCGATTAAATCTTCATCAATATCAGAGGTAATAGCTTTTTTGGAATCAACTTTTTCCATTCTTTCTTCAGATTCTTTTATTGCATCATCTATAAATTTCACGAATTAACCCCACATACTCTACTTAAAAATAATTGTTAAATATTTCTGTTTAAACTAATATTTAAATGCAACTATAAACATGAAAATATGTGAAAAATTACTCATTAAAATAAACAATTAATCTTTTGGCATTGCAATAATTTCATGAATTTTTAAGTTAAATAAATCTTTGGCATTAACTGGAGTTAAGATAACAGCAGTATCAACACCGGAGCCTCTACCACCAATAGCTATAATTTTATCTCCTACAGGAATCAAACCCGCATCAGCAGCCATTACTGATATTTCACATGCCACTTTTACACCATGAGAAATCATACGAAGAGTGTCTGAAACAATATCTAAAGGAGCAAAACCCCCATATTTATTAGTTACTCCACGATTTGCACCACTGAACGCATGACATCCTACAAAGGTTACAATTCCTTTTTCACCCAATTTATCCAACATTTCTTCACTTATGTCCAGTGTATTCTCTTCTTTAAATCCTGAGTGGTGGGTTACATTAATAATATCTGCATCGCCATTAATTGCATCATATAGTTTTAATGCAGATTTTCCTGTTGCAGAAGCAATTACAATATTTTCAATTTCTTCAGATTCATCCAATCTTTCTTTTACAGCTGCTATTAATTCATCAGTGTAATCTTCACCTTCTTTTTCAAAATATGTTATTTTCATTTTATTCACCTTTAAATATAATATGATATCATATATTATTTAAGGATTTTAATATGAATACTGAAAATATAAAACATGTGATTAATGGAGATTATATGGTAATCCCCATAGAAACCGGATACATAAAACCAAATGAGGATTTAAGTTCAATTATCTCTCCTGCTTGTGAATTAATGGAAGATGGGGATTATTTAGTAATTGCAGAAACTCCTGTTTCTATTTCACAAGGCCGTTTGATTGATGAGTCAGAGTATACTCCTTCACTTACAGCTAAATTTTTAACAACAGTATGGAGTAAATACCTGTGGGGATATGTTTTTGGACCTATATTGAAAATTAAAAAAAGAACTATTAAAAATTTAAGAAGGCTTCCTGATGAAACTAAAGCACATAAAGAAGTTGTTCTTCAATTATATGGTCTGAAACATGCTTTAAAACCCGCTTCAGAGGCAGGAATTGATTTAAGTAATGCTCCAGGAACGTTTGTATCATTACTGCCTGAAGATCCTGAAAAAGTAGCTTGTGAAATTAAAGCAGAGATTGGAAAAAACGTTTGTGTAATGATTATAGATACTGATGCCACATATATGAAAAACGGCAAGTATTTTACAGGCCTTCCAATAGCAATTGATGGAATTGAATCAGATAAGGGATTTTTCGGATATGCAAAAGGTCAGTTAAGTGAGAATATGGGTTCAACACCATTAGGTTGTAGTGAAAAAATGAGTGTAGAACATGCTTTAAAAATTGCGAATATTGCTGAAGATTATCAGAAATCATTATCAACAGAAATGAAAACAATACATAGTGTAAAAAAAGTTTTGGGAACATCTGAAACCGGAGTAACTATTGAAGCTCTTGACAGTATAACCCATACCCCTGCAGTAATTATAAGGAAAATTGACTAACTTTTTATAATAGAAAAAACAAAATTAATAATATTATTGTTTAGGGGTAATTTAATGATAAATAATCCAATAGTTAACGATTTTTTAGAACAAATTGTAGACGCTGACGATTTAAAAAATATTAAAACCATCATCCAAGCTTTAATTGACGGTGTTGAAACTGATGAAGCAATTCATGAACAAACAGACATTAAATTGAACACTGTTAGAAAATTATTATATAAATTACATGATGCTTCAATTGCTAATTATAAAAGAAATAAAGACCCTGAAACCCAATGGTTCACATATACCTGGAGATTTGAAAAAGAAGAATACGTTGAAGAAATCACAAAGTTTTATACTGAACGATTAAATAAAAGAGAAGCTTTATTAGATGATTTGGAGAATAATTTATACTTTGTATGTTGTATGGATCCAGAACATTTCAAAGGAGATTATGCCGAATCTTCAGAATATGAGTTTTACTGTCCGGTATGTGATTATGAATTAGAACCATATGATGCTAAAAAAGAAAAAACTTTATTAAAAAGAAGAATTACAATTGATAAAAAGAATTTCAAGAAATTTGAAGAAGCAATAAACAAAAATTAGATATAATGGAAATTGAAATTCTTAAAAAAGAAAAAACACCGCAAAACGTAATAGACCACTCTATAGCAGTGTATAATAAAGCATTGGAAATAGCAGAAAATTTTCCCAATGCGGATTTAAATCTTATTAAAAAAGGTGCTTTATTGCACGATATAGGCAGATCCAAAACTCACGACATTACTCATGCTATTGAAGGGCGTAAAATTGCCTGCCAATATGGTTATGATGAAGATGTTTTAAACATTATTGAAAGACATATCGGTGCGGGCATTACTAAAAAAGAAGCGAAAGATTTAGGTCTTTTTGAAAAATCATATGTTCCCGAAACTTTAGAAGAAAAAATTGTTGCGCATGCAGATAATTTAATTAGTGGAACAGAAGTAGTTGATGTTGATTTTGTAATTAAAAAATGGAAAACCCGAATGGATAATCCCGATGACAATATTGAACGTTTAATTAAACTAGATGAAGAGTTAATACAAGCTTTTAAGGATGATTAATTATGAAAATAATATGTTCTAGTGAAGAATCTTTGTATAGGCCAGAAGCTGTAAGATGGAGACAGAGAATGGAATTAATGAAACCTCTTGGAGATACTGTTGTTTTGCTTCCATGCAGTATGAAAAAACCTTATTCTAATTCAAAATCCCATCAGACATTCAGAAAAGTTACTAGATCATTTCAAGAACTTATTGTAACTTCACCTTTTGGAATTTGTCCAAGAGAACTGGAAAATACATTTCCAATACAATCCTATGATGTCAGTACTACCGGTTCATGGTCACAGGATGAGATTAGAGAATCCGGCAAGTTAATTAAAAAGTATTGTGAAGGTAAAAATGTTGTTGCCCATCTTCATGGAGGTTATTTGGAATCTTGCGAGGCATTTTTAGATGAATTTACATTAACATGCCTTAATGGAAAACCTACTTCACCAGATTCTATTTATAATTTAAGAATGGAACTTAAAAAACATTCAAAAATTAATAGACGGGAAAAAGTTTTAAATGAACTTAGATCAATCGCTGTTTATCAGTTTGGTCCTGAAGCTCGTGATTTCATTCCGGACAATGTTAAAACAAAAGGAAGATATCACAAAAAAATCCTTGTTGATGGAAAGCAAATTGCTATGTTAAATGGAGATTATGGCCTATATCGCCTTAATTTAGCTGGTGGAGAGATTTTAAAAGATTTAGGCATTAATATAGTAAATATTGATTTTAATTTAGATACAAATACTGTTTTTGCACCAGGCATCGATAAAGCAAGCCACAATATCGTCCCAAATGATGAGGTTGTTGTTGTAAAAGATAATGAAGTCGTTGGTGTTGGTAAAGCCATTTTAACAGGTCGTGAAATGGAATTATGTTCAAATGGCATTGCGGTTAAACTAAAACATCGATTAAAATGACTTTTTTAAAAAAAACAATATGTATAAATATATTAAAATTCAACATAAATTATTAGTTATTACAATTAAGGAGGTGACAATTAAATGTCAGAAGAATTAGTTAATTCAATAAGAGATGCAGTTGCTGTTATTAACGATCCCCACATGGGAATTAGTATTGTCGAAATGGGGCTTGTAAAAGATATAAGTGTTGATGGTGATGTAGCAACAATTACTATTAAACCAACCAATCCTGGTTGTATGAGTGTTACTCGTATTGCTGCAGATGCAAAAACCCTAGCTGAAAAAGTTGACGGTGTATCTAAAGCAGTAATCGTTGTTGAAGGTCATGTAATGGCTGATTCAATTAATGAAATGATTAATAGATAATCCTTTTTCTTTTTATTTCAAGTTAGTTTCAATTAATTAACTTGAAAATTTTGGATTTTATATGAAAAAAGGCCAAAAACCAAAAGACTTATATATAGATGATAACCATAAATATATTTGTTGTATATAGGCTAGTGGCACAGCTTGGTTAGCGCGCTCGGCTGATAACCGGGAGGTCATGGGTTCGAATCCCATCTAGCCTACTTTTCTAAACTATTTTTTAAATATTAATTTTTTTCTTAACAATTTAATCTAAAATTTTTAATAGTATAAATTTTTTAATTATTTTCCAAATTATTTATATACTATATTCAACATAATATAACTTAAATGTACAAAAAAGCGTAATAAGGGATAAAAATGTGGGAAATTATAAATGAAAAATTTAAAAAATATCCAGCAAGAATTCGTGTTGCAGAAAAAATGATTGAATTAGGTCTTTCAGTACATGAAGATGGAAAAATATACTGTGGTAATTTAAAAATAAGTGATAAAGCATTAGCAAAAGCATCAGAAGTAGATAGGCGAGCTATCAAATCCACAATTGAAATTATTCAAGAAGATCCCCAATTATTTAATTTATTTAACAATATCATTCCCGCAGGAACATTACTTAAAAACATAGCTAAAATTGTAGATTTGGGAGTCATAGAAATAGAAGTTGGATCAGATAATGAAGGAGTACTGGCTTCAACAACAAACCTCATTGCAAAAAACGGAATAAACATAAGGCAAGCTTATGCTGAAGATAGTGAAATGCAAGAATTCCCAATTTTAACTGTAATAACTGACAATCCTATAAATGGTGATTTATTAAGTGAATTTCTAAAAATAAAAGGAGTTAATAGAGTATCAATCTATTGATTCAATATATTCCTTTCTTGCTTTTTCCATTTCTTTATCTTCTTCTTCAAGCATGTCCAATAATTCTTCCCAAGCTTCTAAAGATTCTTTAGCTGCTTCTTCAGACAATTTTTCAATAGCATAACCTGCATGGATTAAAACATACTCACCAATTTCAACATCAGGAAGCAAATCCATTTTAGCGGCTTGTCTTGCTCCACCAAAGTCAGCATATAACACATTTTCTTCTCTGTCAATTTTAACAATTTGTGCCGGTGCTGCAATACACATATTTTTTCATCCCTCTATGTAATAAATTAAATTAATTAATAATAAATATATAATATAAAATATTATATAAAATTATCTAAAATCTAAATAGGTGATAATATGGCAAATATTATAATTGGATCCGGACCTGCAGGAAGATTAGGTTCTTATGAACTCGGTAAACTTGGTAAAGAGGCTATTTTAATTGAAAAGAACTATATTGCAGGAACTTGTTTGAATGAAGGATGTATGGTTATTTGCGCATTAAGTGATATATCAAAATTTATTGATTCAAACAGACGTTTTAATGAGTATGGATTTATTAAAAGCCAAATTGAAATCAGTTATGAAAAAATCGTGGAAAAAATAATCGAAACACAAGAATTCGTGAGAAATATAAATCAAATGGAAAATGAAAGTGTTGGAAATCAGATTATTTATGGTGAAGCTGAGATTGATGGAGATAACATCAAAGTTAATGGTGAAAGCTTAGAATATGACAATTTATTAATTGCTACTGGAGCAAGACCACATATTCCAGATGTTAAAGGAAATGAATATGGGTTAACCAACAAAGATATTTTAAAGATTGATGATATTCCGGATAAAATAAATATTATTGGTGGAGGAATTATCGCTTGTGAGATAGCAAATATATTCTCTACTTTAGGCAGTGAAGTTAATGTCATTGTTAGAAGTGAGTTTTTAAAAGAAATTGACTCTGACATTAAAAAATACATGTTAAATCATATCTTGAATAATGTAAACATTTTAGAACACACAGATATTAGTGAATGTGGTAAAAATAAGGTTGTTTTAACGAATGGTGAAGAATTAGAAGGAATTCCATTTTTTGCAACAGGACGTGTTCCAAATTCTGAAATTGCTGAAGGTTTTGTTGATATTAATCCTGATAAAACAATTAAAGTTAATGAATATATGCAAACTTCACGTGATAATGTATATGCTGCAGGTGATGTTACTGGAGGTTGGCAATTAACACCAGTAGCTAGAATGGAAGGTATTTGTGCTGCAAGAAATATGGCCAACTACCCAAATAAAATTAGCTACAATTCAATTCCTCAAAGCATAAGTTTAAACACTGAAGTCAGTTTTGTTGAAAATGAAAAAATCAAAGATGTGAAAACAAAAACTATTACCATGCCATCAATTGCAGGACCATATTCATTTTGGAAAATATTGCCTGGAGATACTGGCTTGACAAAAATAGAATTTGATAGTGAAAACAACAGAATTAAAAAGATTAATGCAATATCCCCATCATCAGTAAGTGACGTTGCATACTTATCTTATTTAATGAGAATAGACTCACCATTAGACAAATATTCAGAATTCATAGAAATACATCCCTCTAATGATACAAATTATAAAATTATTAAAAGTTTGTGGTTATAACTTATTTACCACAAATTTCAATTATTTGATCAGCCAAATCAGATTTGGCATTATTGATAACATCAGAATAAATCAGTACCTTTTCATGAAGTGAATCATAGATATCCCATGCATACATAATAGTTTCATTTGCATTTTCCATATCTGTTTCCAATATGGCTCCTTTAAAGAGTCCTTCCATATTGTGATATCTTCCCCATTTAATTTTAGTTATGGTTACAATAGGAACTTCACAAGCCAATATTTCTTCAATCATGACACCATCATCAGTTAAAACGGCCAAATCTATAAAATCATAAAGATGGTTTAGCCAGTCAAGGAATCCCAAATAAATAATTTTATCTTCATTGATTAAATCCAGATATTCATCCTCTATAGGATAACCTATTAAAACAACATTATATTTATCAGTGAAGTCTGTAAAATTGTTTGCGGCTTCAACCATGCCTTTAAAAAGAGATGAGCCTGAAGAAAACAATATGGTTTTTTTGTTTTCATCGAATAAAGGATATTCTTTAAGTTTTTCTAAAGCAATTTCAGCATTTCCGGAAGTTATATTATCCTCTATCGGATAATAAGTTTTAGACAAATTATCCGGCAAATTTTCTTCCCTAAATAAATAATATTCAGGTAAAATTATAGTATGATTTAATTTAGGGCAAACTCCCATATCTAAAGGAGTGCAACATAGAGTAGCACATGGTTTTTTAGTTAATTTAGCACCAACACTGGCTACAACAGATCCTCCACCAATAACACCAACAACAAAATCAACATCTAATTTTTTAATTAAACTTCTTATCTTAAATGTAGCCGGTAACATCTTACAAGCAGCTTTAAGAGAGGACAGTTTAGTTGCAGTATGACCTCCTGCCCTAGGAACAATAATTTTATGCCAATTATAACCTTTCTTTTTAAATAATATTCCTGAAGCTGATTCGTCAAGTGCAATTTCACAATGTACTCCTTTTTTTTCAAGAGCATCGATTAAATTATAAGCAACAACAGCGTCTCCGCCTAATCCTCTGCCAGTAATAACAATTAATGCCTTCACTAATAATTCCCCCTGAGAGATGGTTGATCTTTTGGAATGAACATATCATTGTGCATAGCATGAGGATTAAATAATAATCTTCTAAAACCTAATGATATTAAAATATCATTGTTGACTTCATATTGCTTATCTCTAAAAATCCATTTACGTAATAAATCGCCTAATCCCCCGCCAGTTAAAACATCCATAATATAATCTCCAAATGTTGGATCCAAAATTCTTAAACGTTGTCTAAAGAATACTTTAAGAGTATTTCTTCTAACAAATGCTATGAAACAAACTGTAAATATTGAAAGTAAAACAGTCCACCAAAATCCGCCAGTCAAATAGAAT
This sequence comes from uncultured Methanobrevibacter sp., assembly GCA_902771225.1. Taxonomy (GTDB): domain Archaea; phylum Methanobacteriota; class Methanobacteria; order Methanobacteriales; family Methanobacteriaceae; genus Methanocatella. Next base: position 15,803 of record CACXWH010000040.1, read on the forward strand.
GCAACACCTAAAGCTACAGCAAAACTATGATTTCCAACTTCTCCCATCATTATTTTTCCTGCAAAATCTAATGGACAATAAGCTAAACACACCACAAATATAAGTAATGGAGTATATGTTGCTGGAAGCTCATCTATTGGAGCGGTTCCTATAAGATACATAAATATAACTGTAACTATTGACATTACCATAGTAACCATAGCACAAGAGCCCGGTTGCATATCTGAAATATTCATAGGCTGGATTAATAATGCAATAAGGATAGATGAAAATCCTAATCCATGAATAAAACCAACAATTATTACAAGAATCATACCAATTCCTCTTGAAAGTTGGCCTATTTCAATATTAATAAAATTAAATTTTCTTCTACCAAAAATATCGTCAATAAAAGCAAAAATACCGATGATTAAAACTAGATTATTAAATTTTGGTAAAAAATATAAAGCTAGAATAGCAAATGGTACAATACCTACTCCACGAGGAATTCCTCCCCTTACATTAGGATATAAGTTACCCAAATATCCCCTCTTACCTAAAAATCTAAATAATGCATCTATAAAAGCTGTTCCCAATAAACAAATGATGAAAACAAAAATAAATGCATAAACCATCGCCATGTACATAATAGTAACTCACTTAAATATTTATCACTTATAAGTTATAATCATAATCATATATAAAATCTATGATAAGCTATATCTTAAAATAGCTGCAATACCACCCAAACTTTCCAATTGCTTACCTCCATCATGTTCACAGCTAATAACCATAACTTCACCTTTCATATTTTCAACCATGTCCATTTGTCGGCCCAGATCATTAGTTGCAACCATCTTATCTAAAATCAACAATTTTTCAACCGCACCCAAATTAATAGCTTCACTGGTTTCAGCCAAACCATAAGCGACTTTAGATGAATTCTGAGCAATTTCTTCCAAAAGATTATTAACAGCCATCATTTCAGTGGCCACACGATTTTCAACAGTTAATTTCTCAACAGTACCTTTCTTTAAAACTTCATGGATTCCTACCCTTCCACCAGTACCCGTACTTTCAATAATCGATTTAGAAGCCAAATCCTTATGTTTATCTTTAAGGTAATCATAAAAGTCATTTTTATAAAAACCCGGACCTGCAATAATAATATTTTGAATTGAATCAAATTTATTGATTGAATTTACAATGTTTTCATAAAATTTAATAATATTTTTATTCCTATTTTTATCCAAAATACGTTTTCCAGAAATATTTCCCTTAACTGGACCATAATATTCAATTCCAAATTGTCTCATTAAACCTAAGGTCGCAGTATCATCTTCAATGACAACAATGATTGCTGATAACTTTTTAGAAGCATCAATAGCTTGTTTTAATCTTTTTAATGCCCATTTAGGCCATTTTATTTTTTTAATTGTTAAAGGAGTGTTTAATTTTACTTCCAAAGTATGATGGGAACCCAATGGGATTAAATCTTCAGGACCTCTTGTAATAACCCCGGTTAGTCTTAATTTACCAGTGAATAAATGAAAATTAATTCCTTCAACATCAATACCCAAGTAGAATGTCTTTTTTATACCCCTATCACTTCTTAATTTATCCCCAGTATTATCCTGAATACGGCGAGTTGTTTTAGAAGAAACAATATCTTTAACTTCTACAATATGAGACAAATGCCACAAATCATCCAATGTTTCCGGAATAACTTCAATAATTCCCTCTTTTGTATTTTGTTTAACTATTTTCATTGTATTAATTATTTATATGTAATGTTTATTAAAGTTATTAATATGAAAATTGGAATAATAGGTGGAAGCGACGGTTTAGGAAAAACTCTAATTTATTATTTTAGAGACGAATTTGATGTAACTATCACTGCAAGAGATCACAAAAAAGGTCGTGAAGTTGCAGACGAATTAAATGTTAAATATATTGAATCAAACAAACAATTAGCAGGTATGAGTGATATGTTAATAGTTTCCGTGCCCATCAATCATACACCGCAGGTTATCCGTGAAGTCGCTCCATTTATGAAAAAGGGTTCTGTGATGGTAGATGTTACTTCAATTAAAGAAGAACCTTTAAAGGCAATGGAGGAATATTTACCTCCAAATGTAGAATATATTCCAACACATCCAATTTTCGGCCCGAGAACAACAGAACTAGATAATCAGATTATTGCTCTAACACCAACTAAAAAAGGCAAATGGTATCCGAAAGTTTATAGTTATTTAGCTGGCAAAAATATGAGAATAATAGAAACTACAGCGGAACATCATGATTATATGATGAGTATTGTTCAGGTTTTAACTCATTTTTCATTTATTTCAACTGCTTCAGCTATGGCAAAACTAAAAGTCGACATTAATGAAACTGAGAATTATGAAAGTCCAATCTATAATTTAATGATTGATATGATCGCACGTATTGTATCACAAAATCCTTACTTAACCTACTACATTCAATCAATGAATAATAATGGCAAAAAAATTAGAAAAGCATTTAATGATGCTGTAGATGAGCTTAGAGAAGCTATTGATAATAATGATGATGAAAAATTTGTTGAAATAGCCATGAAAGCTACTAAGAATATGGGCGATATTCAAAACGCATTAGGTAGGAGTGATAAAGCTATAACTGCCCTAAGTCATGAATACAGCTTACTTAATGAGTCAGTTGGCCGCGAAATTGCCCTAAAACATATTTATTCTGGAAAAGTCCATGTTGGAGTTTTGGAAAAAGTTGATGGAAAAACCGCAACTTTGGATAATGGAACCAAGTTAAGAATAGCCAATATTAAAGTCTTAAGTGATGAAGAGCTATACCAATGGAAAGTAAATAATATTAAATGGAAAAAACAATCCATCAGCTGTGTTTTTAGTGAAAATGTAACTCCAAACATTATTGTTGAAACATTAGCCAATGTTGAGGATGTTCTTGATGTTGTTTTAACCGATATTTATCAAGGCCCCCAAATTGAAAAAGGATATGAAAGCTTAACCTTTGAAGTTGTTGCACTATCAAAAGAAGCTTTAAAAAATGTTAGAACTATATTAACTGGTTTTGGCGGAGTTTTAAGGTAATTTAATTATAAATTTTACAATACCTTTTTGAAAATATTCATTAAAAAATTTCTTATTTTATTAGATTTATTTCACTTAGAATTGTTCGTTTTTTAGCGAACAAATATTAAAGTAATAAAAAGTAATTAAATTTTAAAATTAAATATAACAAATTAAAAATTAATTTTAAAATTAAATAAAGAATTAAAAATTTAAAAATATTAAAATAAATAAATTAATAATTTTATTAATAAATTAAAGCTATAAAAAATCGTTTTAAAAAATTTTTTTAACCGAAACATTTATATAGTAAAACTTACACACTATATTTGTCAAAGTTAAAATGACAAGGTTACAGAAAAAGTAACCAAAATTTCTTATCATGCTAATATAATTTACGGAGATGATATCTATGGCTCAAAAAGATAAAACATTAAAAGTTGCAGAAGCCCTTTCTCAAAGGGAAATTGGTCAAGGTATTGCAAGAGTTGACCCTAATGTAATGAGTGAATTAGGATTAAACGAAAAAGACATTATTGAAATTAACGGTTCTAAAAAAACAGCAGCTATAGTTCTTCCTTCACAAACTGACATAGGCCTTGGAGTAATAAGAATTGATGGATTAGTTCGTAAAAACTCCGGAGCGAGCATCGGTGGTGAAGTAACTATTAAAAAAGCAAAAGCTGTTGAAGCTAAAAAAGTAGTTTTAGCACCAACTGAAGATAACATACGTGTGCAAGGAGATGTACGCAGCTTATTCCTAGGTAAAGTAATGATGAAAGGAGACATCATCGGATCACAAATCCGGGCTCCAAGACCAAATACAGGATTCAACAGCTTATTTGATGAGTTGATGGACTTTACACCAGCAATGAAAGAAATCAGATTTGCAGTATTATCAACACAACCTGGCGGAATAACCGTTGTCGGACAAAATACAGAAGTAGAACTTCATGAATCCCCAGTAGATGTAAGCAAACTCGAAGGAGTAACTAATCTTGTTGATGTAAGCTATGAAGATGTTGGAGGTCTTAAAGAAGAAGTTAAAAAAGTAAGAGAAATGATTGAAATTCCTCTTAAAAGACCAGAATTATTCGATAAGTTAGGAATTGCACCTCCAAAAGGAGTATTAATGCATGGTCCTCCAGGAACCGGTAAAACATTACTTGCCAAAGCAGTAGCCAGTGAAAGTGATGCTCATTTCATATTAATCAACGGCCCTGAAATTATGAGCAAATATGTTGGCGGATCTGAAGAAAACCTAAGAGAATACTTCGAAGAAGCAGAAGCAAATTCACCATCAATCATATTTATTGATGAATTGGATGCTATTGCTCCAAAAAGGGAAGAGACAAACGGTGAAACCGAAAGAAGAACAGTAGCACAACTCCTAACATTAATGGATGGTCTTAAATCAAGAGGTCAAGTTGTAGTTATCGGTGCGACAAACAGACCAGACTCCCTTGACGCAGCTTTAAGAAGACCTGGAAGATTTGATCGTGAAATCGAAATTGGAGTTCCTGATGCTGATGAAAGACAGCAAATATTAGAAATCCACACAAGAAATATGCCAATAGCTGATGATATTGATTTAAATAGGCTTGCAACTACCACCCACGGATTTGTTGGAGCAGATTTAGAATCACTATGTAAAGAAGCAGCAATGAGAGTAGTTAGAAGAATACTTCCTGAAATCAAAAATGATGATGAAGAAATTCCTGAAGAAGTTCTCAAAAAAATAATTGTAACAAAAGACGATTTCAAATCTGCCCTAAAAGAAATTCAACCTTCCGCACTTAGAGAAGTCCTTGTACAAGTTCCGGATATCGAATGGGATGATGTTGGTGGACTTGATGATGCAAAACAGGAATTAAAAGAAGCAGTAGAATGGCCTTTAAAATATCCTGAAAACTTCCAAAAATTAGGAGTAAAACCTCCAAAAGGAATATTACTCTACGGAATCCCTGGAACAGGAAAAACCTTACTTGCAAAAGCAGTAGCCAGTGAAAGTGAAGCAAACTTCATTTCAGTTAAAGGACCTGAACTCCTATCCAAATGGGTTGGAGAATCTGAAAAAGGAGTTAGAGAAGTATTTAGAAAAGCAAAACAAACTGCTCCAACAGTAATCTTTTTCGATGAAATCGATTCCATAGCCAGTACAAGAAGTGGAGACGATGGAGATAGTGGTGTGACAAAAAGAGTAGTAAATCAATTATTAACTGAAATGGATGGTTTAGAAGAACTTGAAGATGTGGCAATTATTGCAGCAACAAATAGACCGGACATTATTGATCCTGGTTTAATGAGACCTGGAAGATTCGACAGACACATTAAAGTCGATACTCCATCAGAAGAAGCTAGACTTGCAATATTTGAAGTTCATACTAAAGACATGCCATTAGCAAATGATGTTGACCTTAAAAAATTAGCAAAAATGACCGACGGATATGTCGGAGCAGATATCGAAGCCGTATGTCGTGAAGCAGCAATGCTCACACTAAGAAATGATATGGAATCCTCTGAAATCGAAAATAAATATTTCAAAGAAGCCATAGAAAAAGTAAAACCTGGAAACAACTCAGATGAACAGTTGGTCCAATATATGTAAGGAAGCACACCACTTCCTTACACCCCTCCTCTTATTTTTTAGATAACAACGAAGATATTGAAGCATATGTATTGGGCATATCGAAAAAATCAAATATGATACTTCAAGATAATTAATGTTGAAAAACAGCCATTTATTACTATCCAATTATTTTCTAGGCAAAATATCATCACTGGATTTCATGAATTTGCTGTAATATTGGGGCTTATATTCGATAAATGGGAATGTCAAACCACTGACACCATATTTTGGATTGTAGCCAAAGACATTCACATATTCAACCAAATCATTACGTTCTCTTTTTAATGCTTTGGTAACCTCGAATAATGCTTTTGTATCCTCAATGGCCCTGTGAAAATTAACCTCTTCAATGCCATAATGATGAACAGCATCAATCAACTTGTGAGGATACTCTTTTCTGTCTTTTAAAACCGTGTATGTATCTATCCAGTTCAAACTGGAAACAATATCATCGGCTTCGGATGGAAAATGCCTTTTTAAAAGGAAATAAATGAACGACAAGTCAAACTGCGCATTGTGTGCAATCATCAATGTATCTGGAGTTAATCTCCCCTTCAAGTCATTGGCAACACTTTCCTCTTCAACACCCTCATTTTTTAGCATTTCATTGGTTATGCTTGTAATTTGAGTAATTCCCGGAGGGAGCGGCTCGCCAATATTGATAAATTCATCATACTCCCCCATAATTTCTCCATTTTCGACAGTAAGCATTGCCAGTTCTATAATCTTACAACATCTAAAATCCAAACCGGTAGTTTCAGTATCAAAAAATATTACTTTAATTTTAATTCCCCGCATGCATCATTAATTTAATAATATTCTATAATCCCAGTTAAATAATATTTTCCAAATCAAAGCCAAAAATTAAAACAGGACTGCTAGGCAAAACTAAAACTTAATTAAAAATAACCTCCCAATATAATTAATATCATATGATATTATGGATAACAAAGAAAAAGTTTTAGAATTCATGATACAATTACATACCAAATAATATAAACATTAAAGACAATGCAAACAAAACAAAATAAAATTTCTAAAAAAATATATCTGAGTTTACCAATCATTGCAGGAATACTCTATGGATCAAGCGGCATATTCGTCAGGACATTAACGCAAAACGGAATCAATGCAACAACGCTGCTGTTTTTAAGGTTTTCAATAGCAATTCCAGTTATGGTGATTGCAATTCTTGCAACAGATAAAAAACATTTGAAAATTAAATTAAGTGATATTAAGCTGTTAATTATAACTGCAATGGGCATTATCGGCTTAAATGTATTATACAATATTGCAATGAATACTATTTCACTATCAATAGCTGCAGTACTTTTAAGTTCAGACCCCGTTTTTGTACTAATAATAGCATACCTCATATTTAAAGAAAAAATAACAAAATCAAAAGTATTATCAATAATTCTGGTCATTATCGGATGCATATTGACAACAGGATTGATTGAAGGCAATGCATCAAACATTACAGGTATTGGAATAATCGGAGGTATTGGAGCAGCAATTTTTTGGGTAATTTACATGATGGGATCTAAAAAAGCCCTTGAAAATGGCCTGCATACATATACAATATTATTATACTCAATCCTCATAAATACTATAATTTTAATTCCGTTCACCTCTTTTAACCAGATTACAACATTTGTCAATGCAGATATGTTAGGAAATACGATATTTTTAATTCTGCATTCCACATTATCATTTGCAATACCATATATCCTGCTTACGGTATCCATTAAGTACATAGATTCCGGAAGTGCATCCATATTTGCATCAGGCGCAGAACCTCTGGCGGCATTAATATTTGGAATGTTATTTTACAGTGAAATTCCAACAATACTGATGTTTACCGGAATAATACTTACAATCATTGCATTGGCAATACTTTCAAAAAGTGAAAGTTAAAAAGCAATAAATAACAATAGTTAATTAAGGTGAGAGTATGGTCAAAGATTATCACGTTATAGAAGCACTTGGAAAAACAGAAGTAGTAATAGAAAACGGTGAAGTAACCTCCGTTGGAGAACCTTTAGTTGATTATTGTCCTATTTTTGATAAAATCGATGACGCTAAACATTTAAC
>CACXWH010000041.1 GCA_902771225.1 uncultured Methanobrevibacter sp.
TATCGATGTGAAAAATATTCTGTCATGATTTATCATTAACATTTTATTTATTTATTTAATAATATTTAAATATTTCTTCTAGCCTCTAATGACAAAGCCTTTTTATTATATGGATACTATATATAATATTCATAATACAATGGATTAGATTAATGACGATTCATGTATTATACTAAATTAATTATAAAAGGGGATAAAAAAGAGGTTGATATTATGAGTTCATCTTTTAAAAGTCCAGTAGATACTGCTAAAGCAATTTCTGCAACTGCTGGAGCAAAAAACTCCGCAAATATTGTAAATGTAATATTACTCTCCTTTTTAGCAGGAGCATATATTGCATTTGGTGGATTATTGGCTATAATTGCAAGCGCAGGTATGTTAAAAGCAGGTGCACCTGTAGGTTTAGAAAAATTCGTATTTGGTGCAGTGTTCCCTGTCGGTTTGATAATTGTAGTGCTCGCAGGTTCTGAATTATTTACAGGAAATGTAATGTTCATGACCATCGGTGTATTAGACGGTTCCGCATCTGTTGGCGGACTTGCAAAAAATTGGGTACTCAGTTGGGTATTCAACTTTGTCGGTGCTTTATTTGTAGCATACGTACTTGCTTACATGGGAGGTCTTTTCCCTGCAGATTCAGCATTCGCAACTAAAGCAACTTCTGTTGCAACTGCTAAAGTAGGTCTGGCATGGGATCAAGCATTTATCAGAGCTATTGGTTGTAACTGGTTAGTATGTTTGGCTGTATGGCTAGCTAATGCATCTGACGATGTTATCGGTAAAATCTTTGGTATTTGGTTCCCAATTATGGCTTTCGTTACCATTGGATTTGAGCACAGTGTTGCAAACATGTTCTTCATACCATTAGGTATGTTCTTAGGTGCTAAAGGCGTAACTTGGTCTACTATAATTATGAACAACTTAGTTCCTGTAACTTTAGGAAACATAGTTGGTGGAGCTATTTTCGTAGCTTGTATATATTGGTACACTTATCTTAAAGACTAAGTGTGAAAATGATTTAAGAAGCATTTTTGCTTCTTAATAAAATTTTTTATTAAATTTAATAAAATTTTGGAGATTATAAAATGGTTGAGATTAAATATGTCCCATCTATTTGCCCATACTGTGGTACCGGTTGTGGTATTAATTTCGTAGTTAAAGATGGCAAAATCATTGGGGTTGAACCTTACAAAAGACACCCTGTAAACGAGGGTAAAGTATGTCCAAAAGGTAACTTTGGATATGAGTTCATTAACAGAGAAGACAGATTGACTACTCCGTTAATAAAAGAAAATGGCGAATTCAGAGAAGCTTCTTGGGATGAAGCATTAGATTTAGTTGCTAACAAACTCAAAGAAGTATCTGATGAAGATCCAAACAAAGTTGGATTCTATGCATGTGCTCGTTCACCTAACGAAAACATTTATATTACTCAGAAATTAGCAAGAGTTGCTTGTGGTACTCAAAACGTAGACCACTGTGCACGTATTTGTCACGGACCTACTGTAGCAGGTTTAGCTACTACTTTTGGTTCCGGTGCTATGACAAACGGTTTCGACAGTATTAAAGAAGCAGATTATATATTCTGTATCGGATCAAACAACATGGAAGCACACCCATTGTTCGGACGTAAATTGATTCAAGCAAAACAAAACGGTGCTAAATTAGTTGTATTAGATCCAAGATTTACTCCTACTGCTAAAATCGCAGATGAATATGTACAATTTGAAACAGGTACTGATGTTGCATTAATGAATGCAATGATTAAAGTAATCATCGATAAAGGATTACAAGATGATGAATTTATTGCAAACAGAACCAAAGGTTTCGAAGAAATGAAAGAAGTTGTACAAAAATACGATTTAGATATGGCTTCTGAAATTACCGGCATTAAACCTGAAGTTATTGAAAAATTAGCTGTTGAATATGCATCCGCTGACAAAGCAGCTATTGTATACTCATTAGGTATTACTGAACACTCTCACGGTGCAGATAACGTTATGTCCACTGCTAACTTAGCAATGTTAACTGGTAACATTGGTAGACAAGGTACTGGTGTAAACCCATTAAGAGGACAAAACAACGTACAAGGTGCTTGTGATATGGGTGCATTACCTTCTGATTACGTAGGTTACAGAAAAGTTAAAGATCCAGAAACTACTGCATGGTTCAATGACTACTACAGTGGATACGGATATGAAGTTAACTTACCAACTACTCCTGGTTTAACTTTAGTTGAAATGATGAACGCTGCTCACGCAGGTGACTTAAAAGTATTATACATACACGGTGAAGACCCTGTATTATCTGATGCTGACGTACAACACACTAAAGAAGCTCTTGATAACTTAGAAATGTTAGTTGTACAAGAATGTTTCTTAACTGATACTGCACAATGTGCTGATGTTGTTTTACCTGCAGCAGGTTGGGGTGAACAAGAAGGTACTTTCACCAGTGGTGAAAGAAGAGTTCAATGCTTACACAAAGCACAAGAACCACCTGAAGGCGCATGGTTAGATTGGAAAATCATGGAAGAAATCGCTGTCAGAATGGGTGTTCCAAGAGAATTATTCCACTACGAAACTTCTGAAGACATCTTTGATGAAATCAGAGAATGTGCTCCTATCATGGCTGGTATGAACCGTGAAAGATTAGACACCCCTGAAGCACTTCACTGGCCTTGCCCATCTGAAGACGACCCATGTCAACCATTAATGCACAAAGAGAAATTTGCACACCCTGATGGTTTAGGAGTCTTCCAAGCATTAGAACACAAAGGACCAGTTGAAACTGTAGATGATGAATATCCATTATTATTAACCACTACTAGAATATTGTTCCACTATCACGCTGCAATGACCAGAAGATGTGAAACCTTATCTAACGAAGTTAAAACCGGATTCATCGAAATTAACACTAAAGATGCAGAAGCTAGAGGAATCATCAACGGTGAAGTAGTAAGAGCATTCTCAAGAAGAGGAGAAATTGCTATTCCTGCTCGTGTAACTGATGATATTAAAGAAGGTATAGTTAACATTCCTATGCACTTTGTAGAATGTGCTGCTAATGTATTAACTAACTCTGATTCTTTCGACCCTAAATCTAAAATGGTTGAATTAAAAGCTTGTGCTATTGAAGTTGAAAAATTCGATGATAAATTAGAAATGAAAGGTGAAGTCTACAAAGATGGTACTGACACCGAAGTTAAAGCTGAAAACATATCAACTACTACCGTACAAGTAGGAAAATAAATGGGAGTCGATTTAAATGAGCGCAAATATTGAAAAAATGTATTATGCTTACTCTGCTAACGAAGACATCAAATCTAAAGGTGAATATGGTGGGGTTGTAACTACCATCATGAAATACTTATTAGAAAGCGGAACTGTTGATGCAGTTGTTGGAGTAGAAGAAGGTCAAGATTTATACGATGCAGTACCATGCTTAGTAACTGAACCTGAAGACATTATTAAAACTGCTGGTTCAATTCACTGTGGTACTTTAAACTTAGCTAAATTTGTATATAAATACTTAGACGGATGCAGAGACATGAAAATTGCAGTCTCATGTAAACCATGTGATGCAATGACCATTAGAGAATTAATCAAAAGAGGAAAAATCATCGGAGACAATGTCATCATGATTGGTGTAAACTGTGGAGGAACTTTACCACCTGTACCAACTATGACTATGATTAAAGAAGTTTACGAATTAGATCCTAAAGATGTTGTTAAAGAAGAAATCTCTAAAGGTAAACTTATCATGGAAACTGCTGACGGCGAAGAAAAAGGATTCGGTATCGAAGACTTAGAAGAAGACGGAATGGGTAGAAGAGAAAACTGTCAAAGATGTAGCTTAAAAATCCCATCCAATGCTGACTTAGCATTAGGTAACTGGGGAGTTATTGGCGAATTAGCTGGTAAAGCTACTTTCGTAGAAGTTTTCACTGACAAAGGTTCTGAAATTTTAGCTGATGTAATTGATGCAGGTTTAATCGAAGTTGCTGAACCAATCGAAAAAGGTATCAAAATCAGAGAAAATATCAACAACTTCATGCTCAAAGCTTCTAATGCTAAGAAAGATGTTGATTATGCTGATACTACTGGAGATATTATTGACGTATTCCACAAATACGATGAAGAATTCTCTAAATGTATGAAATGTTACGGTTGTCGTGAAGCATGTCCATTATGTTTCTGTGAAGACTGCTGTCTTGAAGCTGAAGGTCCTGAATGGGTACCTGGTGGATACACTCCTGCAGCACCATTCTTCCACTTAACTCGTATGGTGCACATGGTTGATGCTTGTACTAACTGTGGTCAATGTAGTGATGTCTGTCCTTGTGAAATTCCTGTATCCAAAGTATGGAGTACTGTAAACAACAAAGTAAGAGATGTTTACGGATACATCCCTGGATTCGACACTGATGACAGAATCCCATTCACCGAACACGTTTCAAAAGCTAAAAAATTATAGATAAAGCATTTTTTGCTTTATTTATTCTTTATTTTTTAGAAATCACTTTCTTTCATTTTTTTTTAAAACTAGTTTTTATTTATTTATTCATAAAAAAAGAATTTTTAATCAGTATTAAAGGGTTCTCGTTTATTAATGCCTTTTAAAAATATGTCTTTTAATTCATCATCACTTGCATTATTTCTAATGTATGTAATAATATCTACAAGATTATCGTTTCTAAGTAAGCAAGGTTTTATTTTTCCATCGGGTGTTACTCTTAATCTGGTGCAATTTGCACAAAATTTAGTGTTATCCATAGGTTTGACTACCTCTATTTCTCCACCGTTAATGTAATATTTTTTACGGCCTTGCATAAATTCCCGTTCTATAACCTCTTCAGCCATATCAGCTAACTTTTCTTCAATCAGGTCTAACTTATAATGATATTCTGTTGAAAATTTATCATCATCACAGTTTTCACTTTCAATAAGTTCTATTAATTGGAGTACCATATTATTGTCTCTACAAAATTCAAACATGTCTTTAATCTCATTTTCGTTAATGTCTTTCATGACAACCATGTTGATTTTAACCGGATAAAGACCAACTTCAACACTTTTTAATATACCTGCTTTTGCTTCGTTTAAATAATCCATATTCGTAACAAATTTATATGTATCACGATTCAAAGAATCTAAACTAATATTAACCCTATTCAAACCAGCTTCTTTTAAATCTTTAGCATATTTTTCAAGCAGAACTCCGTTACTCGTAAGAGAGATATCTTTGAAATTTAGACTACCTATTTTTTCAACAATTTCAACTATATCTTTTCTAACTAATGGATCTCCGCCGGAAAGCCTAATTTTTTTAACACCTAATTTTTTGGCTATTTTACATATTCTGTATATCTCATCAGGACTCATTTCATCTTTTGAAGATACCATTCCATCATGATGACAATATATACAATTTTCATTACATCTATTGGTAATAGTGATTCTGAGTGATATTATAGGTCTTTCAAATGTATCTTTTACAAATTCATCAGGCATTTAATCACTCTCCACTTTGATTTTTATATTATTGATTTCACCGTCTATTTTTAGAGTGCTAATAACTGCAAAGATAGTTTCTTTTAATATTCCACTTGTGAATTTATTTATATCCACAGGGTTATTGTTTGTTTTTAAAGTAATGTTGGCATCAGTTAAATTTTTGTTGTAAATATTGGTTATTTCAATATTTATATTATCTAAATTATCTTTTGTTTTAAGGGAGTTGACCATAGCATTTATTGAATTTGCTATAATGTCATTTGTAAATTTATTTATCTCCAGGGGGTTATCGTTTATTAAAATAGTAGTTTTTTTATCTATTTTGGGTGTTGCTTTTGTATTAGGTATTATCAATTCGATGTTGTTAATATCTTCAACACCATAGTCCTCAAGGTTTAATGTACTAATAACTCCTAAAATGTTTTGTTTTAAATAATCACTGACAAATCTATTTAATCCTATGACTTTATTATCTATTGAAAGGTAACTGTGTATATTATCAAGATCATCAACACTTAAATTTTCGTTTCGGATTTCTTCTGCAATAGCTTCACCATTATTAAATCCGCAATTATTTGCAAATAAAGTGTCAACGATATCATGCCCTCTTTTTTCAATAATGTCAGCTAATTCACTCACTCCATTTTCATCAATTGTAAATGAATCCACTTCTTTTATTGTATATTTGTCTCTAACTTCTGGGGAAGTAATAATTTTTGGATAATTATAGTTTTTATATCCTTCAATGATTACGAAATCAAAATTGTCAAAGTGTTTTAGTAAGAATAGTATTCTATTTAAGTCATATTCAGCTTTTACATTAAAAAATGTTGTTGATCCAACTCCTACAACTAGATTTGACCCCGCTTGTTTGTGTTTCCAAGTGTCAGTATTTTCTTTATCCATTTCTATTGAATGATGTGAATGCTTTATTGAGGCTACATTATATCCCCGTTTTGTTAACTCTTCAATAACTTTTACGGTTAGTGAAGTTTTTCCAGTATTTTTTTTCCCAACAATAGATACAATTTTCATTCAATTTCCCCTTTTAAATTCTTAAATCCTGGAACTGCACATTTAACATAAGCAAGCCCAATTTTGTCATAAAAATAACCTTGTTCATATTATGATTTTAATTATTTTTAAAACTTTTTACATGTATTTCAAGTGTAATATTTTATAAGTATTTTAAAAAAGAAATAAAATGTAGTTATAAACTACATATTTAGATATATGTTAGTTTATTAAAGTCTAAAAAATTTGTCAATCCACTTCTAAATAAAATAACCCCATTTGCATTAAAGTTTAATGAAATTTGTGCATCGTTAAACATTTCATAATAATTTAATGGTATTGCATCCTTATCTGATATATTTAGCGGAATACCATTAAGATAAGCATCATATATCATCCCTGCAATATCTTCATTTGCCATAAATGTTTGAAGACCAGTCCAAATTTGAGCTCCATTAGACATTTGGATAAATCTTTGTGTTATTTCTCCTATCCATTGACTATCTTTGTCGAAAATTCCTTTATAAGTAATAGGTATAATTGCATCTAAATATTTACTTAATGTTGGAATATCTTGACCATAGTAGTAAACTATCCTATCAGGTTCAGGCATTGCTGCAGCGGTTACTAAACAGTTCGGATTTATTTTTTTAATTTCTGGTACAACTCTTTCTACAAAATAATTAATTGATTCGGCTGCGGTAGGGTATTTGTATGCAGTTGCACCGTATCTTAAGTGATCAAAGTGTATGCCTGCAATACCACTAATATTAGCATAATATTTTGCTTCGTCAATTTTAGAATTTATTAAATCATATTTATATGTACCATTTAAATATTCAAAAGTTACCCATTTTTCTTCTTTATATAGTACTTGCATCAATATATGCACTCTTATACCATATTTACTTGCTTTTTTAGCCCATTCACTTACGTTTTTTTCTCCATAACGGGTTATTGCATAATAATTGATTAATAAATCTTTTGTTCCTAAAGTTGCTAAACTGGATAAGTTAACATCATATATATCATATCCTATTAACCAGTATCCATAGCCTAAATCTATTGGTGGGTTAATTTTTTCTCGTGATTCAGTCTTACATTCACCGTATCTTTCATCCCCACCAAATTCAGTTGAAATGGTGTAATTTCCAATATCTAAATCTTTTATAATATTGAATTCAGCAATTCCATCATTTTTTGTAAAACTTGTGTATTGATTTGAACCAATTGTCAATGTGATTTTTTTAGCATTAATTGGATTTCCACCCTCGCTGGATAAAAGTACTTTATAATAAACATTGGTGTTTTTATAAATGTCTTCTTTTGTAAGCGGAGTTAATTTGGTAGGTATAATATCCTTACAAACATTCAATATTGAAGAATTTGTACAATTTTTTAATCTGTCATCTCCTTTAAAGAAATAAGATATATTGTAGTGTTTTTCGGGTAAATTAATGGTAATATTAGCAATTCCTTTATCATTTGTTATTTTTTGATATGTTTTTCCATTAATTGTTACTGTAATTGTTCTATTTGATAATGGTATAATATCGGATTTTAGTTGGACATATAATTTTTCTTTGTTATTTTCTAAAACATCAAATGTTAATGGTGTAATTATTGTTTTATTTAATTTCAGTACTGTTACATGGGCAAATCCTTTTGAATATTTATAATACGTTTCATTGAAGTAATATTTAACATTATATTCTCCGTTAAAACTTGAAACCTTGATACCGGCGATTCCATTTTCATTAGTTTTTGCAGATACAGTTTTTGAGTCAAACTCACAATAAACACTTTTATTAACTAAGGGATTTCCTTTTTCATCAGTTAAAGTAATATTAAATAACTCATTATTAAATATGCATGTATTATTAGCATTTATTTTTGAAATTATTCCATCATGCACTTCTAAATTGGTTTTTATTTGTGAAGCTCCGTGAGTTTCATCACCAGCATAATTAAAGGTTAATGTGTAGTTTCCTTGAGGTAAATCCAAATCAAAGGTAGCTTCTCCATTTTTATTTGTTAATGTAGTGTATGTATTGTTTTCGGTGGTTAAAATAATAATTTCATTTGGCATGACTTGATTAAGTCTGTTGGTTAAATTAGCTTTAATCAATATCTCTTCATTTTCTTTAAATACTTTATTTTCACTTTTCAATGTGGTGTTTGAAAAATCATAAACATATATTTTATTTGAAAATTTTTCATTATTTATTGGATTATGGGCGGTTATTATATATTCTCCAGAAGGTAAATTGATATTTAATGTAGCAGTTCCATTATTATCTGTTTTTCGAGTGTATGAAACACCATTCACATTAAATTTAACATCCGTGTTTTTTAATATTTCACCGTTTTCATATCTGAATGTTGCCCAGTATTGATTACTATCTTTATAAATCTTTTTTAAATCAGAACTATTTATTGAAGATAGAACTTTTATTTTATTTGATTTAATCAATCCATCTTTTGGATTAAATGTCGAAATTGTATATTTTCCAGAATGTAAGTTAATGTTTAGTTTTGCAATACCATTTGAATTCGTTGAACGATTATAAAAAATGCCGTTTACATTAAATGTAACAGTTTCATTAATTAATGCATTACCCTTATTGTCTAATAATTTAGTTTCAAATTGTGAATTACTTTTATAATATTTTGTTAAATCAGTAGAAACAATTGTTGATAAAACTTCTACGCCAGTACTTGTGTTTCCTTTTAAGTATTCATCGTTTCCTAAAAAGTAAATATTAGCTAAATACTTTCCAGGATTTAAATTTATATTTAAAGAAGCTTTTCCATCTAAATCGGTTGTTTTTATATAATTAACACCATTAATGTTGATGGTAATATTATTATTGGAAATAGGATTCATATCACTGTCTGATAGTTCAACATTAAGTTTAGAACTGTTTTTATAATACATTGTAACATCAGGTGCTTCGATATTTATATTATTCGGCCCAATATCGTTAGAATCAGTTATATTTTCAGCTGAAACATATGGTATACTAAAAAATATAACAATTATTAATAATATCATAAATTTTCTAATTTTTTTTATTTTAATCTCCCCCTCTGTGGAATATTTTAATCTCCCTTCTGTGAGATATAATTTTGTTTGTTTTTTATTTAATATTTTATGGGGGGGTGCTAGATTTTTTCATATGAAAACTTACTTTCATTCTTTATTTTTCAATTTTGTATATTAAATTATTTGTATTTTCTTATTGTGTTTTTAAATATTTAATTGAATTAAAAATGGCTTATTAAATAGATTTATTTAAAATATAATGGATAATATATAATTTATTTGGAGATAAAAATGTTACTAGTTTAAATTATTATTCTAAAGACTCAAGCTATGCTTTGTTGGATGAAATATTTAATATTATTTTTATTGATTCTAAAAAAGTAATGAATGTACTTAGTCGTAATGATATAAATAATTGTAAATGATGGTATATTTAATTAAAATACTTTTTATGTGTAGTTACTACACATGGTTTAGGCGAGCCTTAAAATTTGGTTAATTTTCATGATTTTTTCTATTTTTGTAATATTTTTTTATTATTTTTTATTACTTTTTTGTCACAAATACTCGATATAAATAAAAATTAATATCGGTAATTAATTGTAAAAATGAATATAATTAATTTAAAGTCATTATTTTTATTATAATATACTATTTAACTTTTTATTTTCAAATTCATTTATTTAAATTAATTTTTAAAATTTTTTTAGTGTAGTATTCCCACAGTAATATATAAGGCTTCCGACTTTGAGTTAGTAGGCAAATATATTTATATAGATAAACATATGTGTAATCATTACACATGGTGGTTCAAATGCCAAAGCATATTGCATCTGGTTTAAAATACTTAGCTGCGGTTAAATTAAAAGAAGCAGGTGAAAGTCACCAGGCAATTGCTGATGAGTTAGGAATTGATAGATCCACTGTATCACATTATTTGAATGGTAGGAACTTGTCCTGGAATTCAATTGATGTTGCAAAGACTATTACTGAACTATCTCCCAGGGATTTTTTAATAATGACCAATGCGGTATTTGATGAACCAGAACAGAGTCGAAAAATTGTGAATATTTGCCGAGAAAAAAACTATGAAGCAACTATTGAAGATTCCTGTATTGGTTGCGGCTTATGTGTAAATGTGTGTTCTATGAAGGCTATTAAGTTAGAATCATTAAAAGCACATACAAACTCCGTACTATGTTGTGGTTGTCAGCTATGTAAAGATGAGTGCCCAACTGATTCAATTAAAATTTTGGAGATTTAATAATGATAAGAAATTTGAAAGAAGTTAATGACAATAACTTTGACATTACAAGGTCAGCGGAGGAAGTAAGGAATTTATCTTTCAAAGACCATGTCTGTATTGGATGTGGGATTTGTGAGTCCACTTGTCCTGTTGGTGCAATTACCTTAAATGAGATTGCTATTGACTCTCGTGTACAGGTTGCTAACAATGTCTACTTCAGTGGTCATGATAAAATTGCACAAAATATCCACGACGAATTTGATGTTCAAAGAATTAGTATTAATGAAGACAAATGTGTATTATGTGGTATGTGTAGTGGATTATGTCCTGTTGATGCATTAGTATTAACTATTGACGGTGTACCAATCAGTGAAATTGAAGCATATCCTCACTACATTGCATCTTCCGAAATTGACGATGACGAATGTGTCTATTGTAAAAAATGTGAAATTGCATGTCCACGTGATGCTATCGCAATTGACAGAACATTACCAGACCGCGCAGATTTAGTAACTGGTGAAATTGAAATTAACGATGATGATTGTATTTACTGTGGTGTATGTGAAGAATTATGTCCTGCAGAAGCAATTGTTGTTGACAAAGAGACCGGTAAAGAATCTATCGAAGTCGACACTGACAAATGTGTTTACTGTTTAGTATGTAAAAAAGCATGTCCTACTAAAGCTATTAAAGCATTATGTAGAATCTGCTCATATGGTGAATATGATATTGACCCTGCAAAAGCTGTTGTTACAGGTAACTCAGTTATTGACAGTGACCTTTGTGTCTACTGTGGATGGTGTGAAGGAGTCTGCCCAACCGATGCAGCAAAAGTCAAAAAACCATTTGAAGGTACAATTGAAGTTGACCAAGATAAATGTCAAGCATGTGGTGCTTGTGTAGATATTTGTAAATGTAATGCATTAGCATTCCCAGTTTCAACTGGTCCAGGTTCAAGATTAGATCACATTGTTGCACAAACTGATTACTGTATAAAATGTAAAGCATGTGCTAAAGCATGTCCTAACGGTGCAATAACTGTAAAAAGAACTGAAGTTGATCACACTCCAACCAATTCAGCAACTTGGACAGATGCTTTAAATGCAATTAAAGACTAGGTGATTCGATGGAACTTAAAGTAAATCAAGATAATTGTTTAGGATGCGGAATTTGTGTAATTGCTTGTCCTGTTAATGCTGCTATTAGTCCAGAAAATGCTGGTGGTAATGGTGCAAAAACTGAAGAAGTAGTTATCATGGTAGAAAATGGGTTTATTAAACTTTTCAGTCCAGATAAATGTGAATTATGTGGAACTTGTCAAATGTTTTGCCCAGTAAACGCTATATGGTTAGAATAGGGGGAATAATTGTGCATTATGCTAATACTTATTTAGAAAAACCTGTTGTACCTGATGTAAAAATTACCGGGGAAGGAAATACTAAAGTCCTTAAATGTATGTTAAACACTGGATCAGACATCTACCAAGGGGCATGTAAAAAAAGAGGTTCTACCTTAAAACAAGAATATAAAAATGCTTCTGGAACTTGTTACATGGATCCAAGAGACATGGCAAAATTAGGTGTAAACAATTGGGATACTGTTTTAGTAAAAACCGATTTCGGTGAAGTTGTTGTAAACTGTGCAGTATCAAGAGATGCACCTCACGAAGGTACCGTATTTATTTGTAAAGGACCTTGGGCTAACACTGTTGTAAGTCACGATACTTACTGCTGTTCTGACCCTACTTACAAAGGTATTAAATGTACTGTTGAAAAAACAGACAGAAAAGTATTACTCATGGCAGATTTAATGAGATGGGTATACAAAAAATATGTTGATGAAACTGATGATGACACTGTTGAAAACATGGACTCATTAGGTGAAAGACCAGTTTACAAAGGACGTAAATGGGAGGAGTTGATTGATCATGACTTATGAACCACCTATAACTGATTACGATTACATTGTTGAAAATTGTACCTGTGCATTTTGTGGATGTAACTGTGACGATTTAGATTACTTAGTCAAAGATAATCATGTTGTTGCTGTAAGACACGCATGCAGACTTGGTGCAAGTAAAATCATGGAAGATATGGATCAAAGATTAATTGTTCCAATGATTAGGGATGAAAACGGAGAACTCATGGAAGTTGATTGGGATACTGCTTTAGACAAAGCTGCTGAATATATTGCTAACTCAGTAAGGCCAGTATTTTACGGTTGGTCTGAAACTTCTACTGAATGTATGAAAGAAGGAGTAGCTTTAGGTGAATATATTGGTGCAGTATTGGATAACCAAGCAACTATCTGTCACGGTCCTTCCCTACAGGCTGTACAAAATGCAGGTTACCCTATCCAAACTTTAGGGGAAGTACAAAACAGAGCAGATGTTATTGCTTACTCTGGAAGTAACGCAATGAACTCTCACCCAAGACACATGGCAAGATATGCTGTATTCTGTCGTGGATACTTCAGACAAAGAGGAAGATTTGACAGAACTGTTATTACCATGGATCCAAAATTCTCAGATACTGCAAAATGTTCTGACAAATGGATTGGATTTGAACAAAATGGTGACTATGGTTTCTATAATGCTATTAGGGCTGTATTAAGAGGAAAAGAATTATACCAAGATGTAATTTCTGGAATTCCTAAAGAAGATATTTACGAATTAGCTGAAGAAATGAAAGCTGCTGAATTCGGTGTTTTATTCTTCGGTCTTGGTTTAACTCACACATTATCCAAACAAAGAAACATTGATATTGCTATTAAAATGGTACAGGACTTAAACAGATTCTCTAAATGGGGTCTTACTCCAATGAGAGGACACTTTAACGTAAACGGTTTCAACATTTTCATGGCATTCGAATGTGGATTCGCTTTCGGTGTTGACTATTGTAGAGGATACCCAAGATATATGATGGGTGAAACCAACACTATCGATTTATTAGTAAGAAAAGAACCAGATTGTTTCATGGTTATTGCAGCTGACCCAGGTGCTCACTTCCCTAACGGAGCAAACCAACACTTAGCTAACATTCCTGTTATTCAAATCGATATTCACTGGGGTCCATCAACTGAACTTGCTGATGTAGTATTGCCGGGTTCATTCATTGGTGTAGAATGTGCCGGTACCAGTTATCGTATGGATGGAGTTCCTATTTACATGAAAAAAGCAATTGACAAACCAGAAACCTGTCGTGATGACGAATGGATTGTCCGTGAATTGAAAGAAAGAGTAATGAAACTCAGAGAAGAGCCAAATACAGCTCCAAAATATGTGCCAAATCCAAACGCACTCTAAAGGTGATACAATGGAATATATACTTAAAAACGGTATTGTCTACGACCCAGCTAATGAAATTAACGGGGAGAAAAAAGACGTTATGTTTAAAGACGGCATCATCGTAGATGATGTTTCCTCAGATGCTAAAGTCTTAGATGTTACCGATAAAATAGTCATGCCAGCAGGTATTGACCCTCACGCTCACGTTGCAGGTCCAAAATTAGTAGTTGGAAGATTATACAGACCTGAAGATTCCAGAAGAGGTGTTACTCAAAAAACTAAAGTATTAAGATCAGAATCTGGTTTCTCAATCCCAAGTTGTCCTGCAACCGGTTACAGATACTCAAGATTAGGTTACGGTACTGTTGTAGAAGCAGCTATGCCTCCTCTTGAAGCAAAACACACTCACGAATTAAAAATTTCAAAAGGTTACGGAATTAAAATCGTAAACCCTTGTGGAAGTGAAGCATGGGGATGGGGTATGAACGTACATGGTGTAAATGATAAAGCACCATACTTTGATGTAACTTCCAAAGAAGTAATTCAAGCTTTAGCAAAAGCTAATGAATACTTAAACTTACCTCACTCTATACACATTCACCCTAACGATTTAGGACACCCTGGAAATGTTCCAACAACCATTGAAACTATGGATGCTGTTAAAGACATTAAGAAAAGTTCTAAAGCAACTATTAGGGATCAAGTTATGCACTTATGCCACCTCCAATTCCACTCTTACACTGGAAACAGTTGGAGAGATGCAGCTTCCGGTGCAGAAGAAATTGCAAAATACATTAACAAAAATGATCACATTACCTGTGATGTAGGTCAAGTTACATTAGATGAAACCACTACCATGACTGCAGACGCTCCAATGGAATATGACTTATTCAAATTATCTGGTTTAAAATGGACCAACAAAGATATTGAATGTGAAACTGCAGCAGGTATCATTCCATGTATTTACTCAGGTAAAAGTCCTGTTAACTCTTTACAATGGGCTATTGGTCTTGAATTGTTCTTACACATAGATGACCCATGGAAAGTTTGTTTAACTACTGACCACCCTAACGCTGGACCTTATACCAGATACCCTAGAATTATATCTTGGTTAATGAGTAACCAAAGAAGAACTGAAATGATTGAAAACAGAGAAGTTCACAAATGGGTAGAAAAAAGAACTACTTTACCTACTATTGACAGAGAATATGATTTCTACGATATTGCAGTTATTTCAAGATCTGCTCCTGCTAGAATCTATGGATTTGAAGACAGAGGTCAACTCACCCCTGGTTACAGAGCAGATATTGCAGTATATGACATAAATCCTAATGATATTGACCCATCCAGACAATATGCTGAAATCGAAAAAGGTTTCAATGTTGCTGACTACACTATTAAAGATGGTCAAATCTTAGTAAAAGACAAAGAAATTGTTAAAGTTAAAGAAAGTCAAAACATTTGGGTTAACGTAAAAGGATACGAAAAACAAGAACAAAAAGTTATCGATGATATCATGCCGTTCTTCACCCAATATTACTCAGTAAAATGGGAAAACTATCCAGTACACGACCATTATCTATCTAACCCAATTAGAGTAGATGTTGAAAAATAAATGGGGTGTTTAGTTTGAAAACAATTACATTTGATCAAATAAAAACTTCTTCAATCGCTTTAGAATTCGATGAATTAATTCCAGATGAAATTTATTCCTGGACTGAAGCTGATTTCGCAAAATATGAAGTTCCTATTGGAAACTCCAGATTCCCTATCACTGACTTCTTCGACATTACTGTTGAAGGTGAAGCTGAAGGACCTTCTGAAGTTAAAATGATTATTAACGGGGACTTAAACAGAGTTAAATACATTGGTAGTAAAATGAGTGCTGGTGACATTGTCTGTAACAGTAGTGTGGACCTTCACGTTGGTGCTGAAATGAGTGGCGGATCCATTCTCGTTAATGGTGATGCTGCTGCTCACGCTGGAAGAGAAATGTCTGGAGGATACCTTGAAATTACTGGTAATACCAAAGAATTTACTGGTGCTTCTTACATTGGTGAATGGAGAGGTATGACTGGTGGAGAAATTGTTGTTGGCGGTAATGCTGGTAAACAATGTGGTGAATGTTTAACTGGTGGTAAAATCCACGTTAAAGGTAATTGTGATATCTTAGCAGGTATTCACATGACCAAAGGTATTATTGAAATTGACGGTGATGTAAACCGTTGGCCTGGTGGACAAATGAAAAATGGTACTATTGTTATTCACGGATTCTTAGGAAGATTACTTGAAGGATTTGTTCTTGAAGGTATCGTAGAAGATCCTGAAGACAGTGGTGTTGTATTCCCAGGTAAATATATTAAATATACTGGTGATATTGGTCTTAATGGTAAAGGTAATTTATACTTGGATGCTGAAGCAAACAAAGAAAAATTATCCTCTTACGGCGAATTAGACGACGAATATACATCAATCAGAGAATACAGGAATTTATAATTCCTTCTCTCTTTTTTTATTTTTTTTAGATTGTAAGGTGGTTGTTATGGTAGAAGAGATTTCAATGAATGTTGATGATGCAATTGAATATGTTAGAAACAATGTTAAAGTGGGAGATACTTTAGAGATTTCTTACAATCGTATTTTTGCTCCGGGTGAAGTTTTAAGTGTTCTTGAAGAGGATGAAGAGACTGGAGAAGGTGTTAGAGTTAATTTACAATTAAATGGCGAAATATTAAATCAAGCTGTTGAAATTGATTTTAATGAAATTTATGATGATTTGCTTGAAATGAATCACATTACTGAAGATAAAGAGGTTATTATTGAAATTGATTTCTAAAATAACTTTTTTTTATTAATTTTTTATTTTGTTTTATTACTTACGAACAATTTATATATTATAAAATATAAGTATAAGTAAGAGGTGAAGTCTATGAAGGAATTATCATTATCTGTAGATGAAGCTGTAAATTACTTGAAAGAAAATGTTAAAATCCATGATAATCTTGAAATTTCATATAATAGAATTTTTGCTGAAGGTGAGATTTTAAATATGGATTTTTCAGAGTATTTTGGAAAACCAGGTTTTAAAATGTTAATGTCTCTTGATGAAACACATCTAGACCCTACAATTGAAATAGATGTTTTAGAGATTCAAGAAGACTTAATAGAATTTAACCATAAACCTCAAAATGATGGTGAAGTTGTGGAAGTAACTGTAGTGTAATCTACAGTTTATCCATATTTTCAAATGGCATTAATTTTGTAGTTGCTTTTACTTCAATATCGATTCCTTTTTCTTTAATAGCAGCTATTGTATTTAAACCACTGCCGGTTACAAGGCCAAAATAATAATTATCTACTTTTGCATTATATGTTAATTCTCGTGGTTTACCGATTTTATAAATAGGCAATCCTAATTTTGATAATTTATCTAATAAATAAACACTATGGTCTCTTGCAACAAAAGGTATTTCTTTTAAACTTGCAAGTACTCTTTTCGGCCTATTATCACTGGTTATTGATGTCATGTTTTTGGCGATGAATATCTTATGCGGATCTATTGATGAACCGGTATATGAAATTAATTCAATAAATAATGGGGGTTCGGTTAATTCTAGTAATCCTCCATATTTTGGCATAGATTTAATTCCATTTTTTATTAATAATCCGTCTATACTTAAACTGCATATTGTAGCTATACCTACTTTTTCTTCATCTTCCGGATGGGATATGATTTGGAAATGTGGATTTACATATTTTTTGTTTAATTCATAACTTTCCTGCATAGTTTTAATTGCTTCATCTAAATCTTCTTTATTTATATAAGATATGTTAGCTATTATGTTTCCACTTTTCTTTTCAATGTCTAAATCAACTTGTTGGATTAAATTCCATGATTTTGATAGAATAAATGAGATATTGGATTGGATATTTTGTTTGTGTCCTTTTAATTCATGGTTCATATTTGTGGTTATTGGTTTCAATTCATTAAAATTTTCTAATTCTTCTCCAATTTTGATATTAATATCGTGACCTAGTTCTTGTAATGCACAAAATGGTGTTATTCCCCCAATTATTCCAATTCCAACCATTCCGTTGTCTACTGGTAATCCTAATATATTTTCTCCGTCTTCAGATATGTCTATTATCCCACCAATACCTATTTTTTGCAGTTTAGAAAGGATTTCTATTGTTTTTTCTTTACCTACACTAGGTATTAATCGGAAATTTGCTGGGATATATCCAGTACCTTCGTTTATTATATTTAATACTGATGTCATTTTAGGAGCTATAAATGCATCTAAAGGAGATATTGATGTTTTTTTGTAAGATATTAATTCTTCAAAAGCAATTGGGTGATAATCTTCGATTTTTAATAAACCTCCGTATAAGGGTTGTGATACAATTCCTTCATTTAATAATATTCCATCAATTGTCGTGCCACATATAGTTTTTATCTCTATGGAATCTTGACCTTTAACATTATTTATATTGACATAAGGACTCACAGAAAGACCACTTGTGAAAATATCTTTAAGTATATTGTAGCTTTCTTCACTATAAATGGTTGAGGTATTTACAACAACATTTCCTTTTTTATTCATATAGTTGAAGTCCGTTAAATATATTAATTCCTGAAATTTTGAATATATGAAATCAACTTGGTCATAAATTAATCCTTTTTCTAATTTTTCACGCCCTAATTCTGTAATTTGCCGCCCAGAATATCCCATTCTTTCAGTAAAACCTTTTTCATCTAAAATTTGCATATGATATCTTACTGCACGTTCACCTAAATTAAAGCCTTTTTCTTTCAATTCATCGGCTATTAACTTTGAACCTGTTGGTTTGTTCTGTTTATTTAAAATTCTTAAGATTTCAATCATTCGGCGTTCTGATTCTGACATGAAATAGCTCCTTATTAAAAATTAAATATAAGTGGTTTTAAAATTGTTATATTTAAAAATAAAAAATAATATTTAGATTTAAATATCTAAATATTTTCTTTGTTCGTATCCGAATACCTGTACTCTGTATTCATCCCATTCTTTATACTTAAGTTCTAGGAATTTTTGGCTAATGTGGTTTCCTAGAGCGTTTAAGATAAGAGGGTCTTCTTCAAGTGAATGGTATGCTTCCCATAAACTGGTAGGTAAAACTTTAATTCCCATTGATTCTCTTTCTTCTTCAGTCATTTTATAAATGTCTAATTCTATTGGTTCACCAGGGTCAATTTTATTTACAATTCCATCAACACCAGCTTCAAGCATAACAGTAAATGCTAAATATGGATTACATGCAGGGTCAGGAGACCTGTATTCAATACGAGTTGCTTTTCCTCTTGCTGCAGGGACTCTAATTAAAGCAGATCTATTTTTAAGTCCATATGCCCTATATACTGGAGCTTCAAAACCAGGCACTAAACGTTTGTAAGAGTTTACAATTGGGTTAGTGATAGCTGTAATCGCAGGAGCGTGTTTTAATAATCCTCCCATAAAATGAAGTGCATCTTTTGAAAGACCAGTTTCTGAATCCGGGTCTGAAAATAAGTTTTTATCTCCTTTAAATACTGATTGGTGACAGTGCATTCCACTACCGCTTACTCCAAAGAATGGTTTTGGCATAAATGTTACTCTGTAGTCCATTTGATCAAAAGTAGCCATATTGTCTACAATTGCTTTAATTGCTTGTTTGAATGTAATAACTGCATCAGCAGTTTTTAATGCATCTTTAAATTTAAATGCAATTTCATTTTGACCTGGAGCTACTTCGTGGTGGGATGCTTCTACTTCGAAATCAAGTTCTTCTAAGTTTAAAGTTAATTCTCTTCTAAAATCAGGTCCTTTGTCACGAGGTTCAACATCAAAGTATCCTGCTTGATCATAAGGCATAGGATATCCATTTTCATCAATATCTACAATGAAAAATTCTGGTTCAGGACCAATGTTATATTGCAATCCCATTTCTCCAATATGTGATAATGATTTTTTAAGCACACCTCTAGGGTCACCTTCAAATGGTTTTTTATCTGCAGTCCATACATCACAGATAAATCTACATGTTGCTGATTCTTCTGGTCTCCAAGATAGTCTTGAATAAGTATCAATATCTGGCTTTAAAACTAAATCACTATCGTTTACTCCAACAAATCCTTCAATTGATGATCCATCAAATAACATTCCTTCGTTGAACAATTCGTCCATGTCTTCACCATTAAATGGGATGACTATGTTTTTAACTGCTCCATTAATGTCTACAAATTGTAAACGGATAAATTTAATGTTATCTTCTTTCATTTTTTCGCTTATTAATTGTATTTTTTCTTCATTGATGTCGCTCATTAAATCATACCCCGATAGTTTTTTTTTTAATCGGAAAATATATTCCTATATGAAAAAACTTCTTTATTTTATATTATATAAATCTTTTGAAAAGATATTAATTAATTTGCATTTTATAGTATAATAATATGTAATATAATTTTTGTTATCATATTTTTTGTTTAAATTTTAATTTACTTTTCAATTATTTGTTTAAAATATGTCATAAAAAAATAAGAAAATATGGGGAAATGTTAAATTTCTTCAATTGAAAAAGAAGCAAAGTTTAATAAATCAAAAGTTAAAATTTTAGGTGCAACAGTAACATTTCCAACACCAGTAATAATTTTAAAAGCCTCAATAGCTTCTAGACAAGCAATTAAATTGGGGGTTGGTCCAATAACTGGCGGAACTCCTGAAGTCACATTTGAAAGTTTTTCCACAACATCTGGAGTTAATTCATTACCTTTTGAAGGTAAATTAAACATTTCTTCGTATGTTATCTCCCCATCAGGTAAAAATGTAGTTATTTGGCCTAAAGTACCATGAATTGCCCCATGAATATAAGGTATTTCTTTTGCTTTTGCTTTTCTTGATACAATAACTCTTGTTAAAACATTATCCAATGCATCAATAACAATATCTGAATTGGAAATAATTTTATCAATATTGGTTTCATCTACATGTTCATTATAGTTAGTTACTTTCACATAAGGGTTTATTAATCTTACTTTTTCAGCTGCAACATCACTTTTTTCAAGACCGACATCAGCTAAAGTTGAAAATGTTTGCCTGTTAAGATTTGAGATATCGAAGGCATCTTCATCAACTACAATGAGTTCACCAACACCCATTCTTGCTAACATTTCAATGGTCTGGCCACCGATTCCTCCACAACCAATAACAGTAATTTTGGAATCTTTAAATCTTTGCTGTTCGCTTCTTGTTACAATACTCATTTGTCTAGAAGCAATTTCCCAGTATCCATCACCTATATATCTTTCTGGCATTTTACCACCTTAAAAATGGTCAAATTCACTACCGAAGTACTCATAAACTTTTTGAAGTTCTTCTGGAATATTCAACATTTGAGTACAAAAAGGCAAACATTCCATACACTCTACACAACTATCTGCTCTTGAATCATCATCAATCAAACTGAAATATTGCATAGCGCTGGCTTTAGGGTCATTCATCATATGTGCAATATTATACTCGGTTAAGCAGTTTATTATATCAACACCATGTGGGCAAGGCATACAATATCCGCATCTAGTACATCTATTTCCTAAAAATGTCCTATAGGTTCTTGCAACTTCCCTAATTAGTTCCTGATCATATTCGCTGATTGTGTCTTCTTTTGAAGCAATTTTTATATTTTCTTTAACTTGATCCAAACTTGTCATTCCACTTAAAACACAGTCAACATCATCTCTATTCCACAAGTACTGTAATGCCCATTCAACAGGTGTTCTTTTAACTTCAGCCATGTTCCACAGTTTATGAATCTCTTTTGGAATATTTTGAACCAATCTTCCTCCACGAAGGGGTTCCATTATCATACTCCCAACATTCACCTGTTTTAGATAATCAAGACCCATTACTCCTGATTGATAGTATTCGTCGAGATAATTCATTTGGGTTAATGCAACTTCCCATTTTGGATATTCGTCCAATATTTCAATTAAATAGTCAACTTCGATATGTGATGAAAATCCAACATGTTTAACTTTACCGCTGGCCAAACAATCATCTAAAAAGTCTAAAACCCCTAAATCTTTAACTTTGTTCCAGTCTGGAACGGTTAATGAATGAAGTAGATAAATGTCAATATAGTCAGTTTGTAATTTATCAAGTTGAATATCGAGATAATAATCAAAATCAGAGTTTTTTTCCATTAACCATGATGGGGACTTTGTGCAAAGTAGTATTTCATCCCTGTAATTATTTTCTTTTAAAAATTTACCAACAAATTTTTCACTGTTTCCATTACCATCCAACTCCTTGCTGTGGTATGGATAAGCGGTGTCAATTAAGTTTATTCCATTTTCGATACCATATTCAAGCATTTTAGAAGCTTCAATTTCATCAATATCTGCATTGGAATTAATAGTTGGTAATCTCATTGTTCCAAAACCTAATCTTGAAACTTTTAGATTACTTTTTCCAAGTTTATTATATATCATTTGATTCCCTCATTGCTTAACAAGGATATTTTTTTAAAAAAAGTTATAAATATATTATGTTTTAATTAAATGAAAATTTCTAAAAAAAGTTTTTTAAAAATGATGTACCTGGGATTTAAGATGCCGGGAACGGGATTCGAACCCGTGGCCTCACGGTATCCCAGGTATTAGTCAGAGCACTGCTTTTTATACCCTATGAGCCGTGCGCTCTAACCAGCTGAGCCACCCCGGCATATATAACATACATATATTAGTTTATTGTTACATTTAAAGTTTTGCTTTTTTTGCATATTTTTTAGTATTTTTGAAATATTATTTTTTTTTAATTTATAATGGTAACATATATTTAAAATAATAAATATATCTTATAATGTTATAATTTTATGGAGATATTTTTTATGAGTAAAGTTAAAGATATGTCTCTTGCACCAGAGGGTGTTAGAAAGATTGAATGGGTTCAAAAACATATGCCTGTTTTAGAACACATTAAAGAAGAATATGAAGAAACTCAACCGTTCAAAGGTATTACTATTGGTTCATGTTTACATTTAGAGCCTAAAACTATTAACTTAGGTTTAACTTTAATGGCAGGTGGAGCTGAAGTTGCAATGACTGGTTGTAACCCATTATCCACTCACGATGATGCAGTAGCAGGAGCCGCTGATTTAGGTTTAAATGTTTATGGCTGGAGAGAACAAGATGACGAAGAATACTACCAAACCATTAACATGGTACTTGACCACAAACCAGATATAATCATCGATGACGGAGCAGACATGATTATGGTACTTCACAACGAAAGAACAGAATTATTAAGCCACATCAAAGGAGCATGTGAAGAAACCACAACTGGTGTACACAGATTACAGGCAATGCATGCAGATGGCGCATTAAAATTCCCCGTAATCGCAGTAAACGATGCATACACCAAATACTTATTTGACAACCGTTACGGAACTGGACAATCAAGTTTCGATGCAATAATGGGAACCACTAACATGGTAATCGCAGGAAAAACTGTAGCAGTCTGCGGATACGGATGGTGTGGGAGAGGACTTGCATTACGTGCAGCAGGACTTGGAGCAGACGTCATTGTCACTGAAGTAGATCCAATTCGTGCTTTAGAAGCAAGAATGGATGGATACAGAGTAATGACCATAAGAGAAGCAGTAAAACAAGCAGACTTAATCATAACCGTAACCGGAAATGCAGATATCATCTGTGGAGATGACTTCAAATACATGAAAGACGGATGCATGCTAGCTAACTCTGGACACTTCAATGTAGAAATCAACAGACAAGACCTTGAAGCAATCTCAACTGAAGTAAAAGAAGTTAGGGAAAGTATCGAAGAGTTCACTACAAAAGATGGTCGTAAAATCTATCTTTTAGCAGATGGCCGTTTAGTAAACTTATCTGCAGCAAGAGGTCAAGGACACCCTGCTGAAATCATGGACATGAGTTTTGCAGTACAAGCACTGTCAGCAAAATACATCCTCGAAAATGATTTGCCTGTTGGAGTTACCAAAGCACCTGACGAAATAGACTACAACGTAGCAAGCATGAAACTAAAAGCAATGGATATTGAAATTGACTCATTAACAGATAAACAAAAAGCTTATTTGGCTAATTGGCAAGAAGGAACATGATTCCTTTTTTTTTATTTTTTTTTATTTTATGTCTTTTTTTGAATATATCGATAATGGTAAAGGACCTACAAAGCTTTTTTTAGGGGGTGTTCATGGAAATGAAGGAAAAACCTCTATTAAATTTATTAAAGCTATAAATCATGATGATTTATCTTGCGGACAATTCTACTTTTATAATTTTGATAAGACAGATTATATTTCAACAATTAAAAAGGAATATTATGAATCGGATTTGGGTAAAAAGATTTTAAAATTAATTGAATATTTCAATCCGGATTTTTATACGGAACTTCATTGTTTTAATTTAGCGAATTATGATAAGTTAACATCTATGGAACGTTATAAAAAAACTGGTATTCCTCCATTGATTCCCGCAGGAAATCATGTTTTAGTATCATCTGTTTCGCCATTAATTAGAATGACTTATTTTTCAACAGATACGGTTTGTAAAACTTTGGAATTTCCATGTATTGAAAAATTAACTCCTGAAATCATGGAGAAATTTAATTTTGATAAAAAGTTAGCTATTGAGCGATATATGGATTTACTCAGGCTGATAACAAAATGTGAAACAAGATTGGATTTTGAAAATGCGATGATGAAAAAATATAGAACTCAAGTCAAATTAGCAATGAGTTATGCAAAAAAAGTATTTGGGGAGGATTTTCCTCCATATTAAAACCATGCGTCAAGACTGCCCTGTGAAGAACTTAAATTTTTAAGTTTATCGGATGCTTTTACAACACGGCTTTCTGAAAATCCATGTTCATAACATAAAAATTCAACAAGACCTTCTTTATCTGGTTTGGTCCATTTTATCTTATAGTCCGTATTGACATTATGGTTTAAGAAGATATCCCTAACTTCATTCAGATTATGGTCGCTTTCTTTTTGGAGTTCGTTAATTTTTTCTTGTAATTGTCCATTTTTAACTAGTTTTAATGCAGTTTTAGCACCCACACCTTTTAACCCATCGCAAAAATCAGTTCCAATTAATATGCCCATATCTACTAATTCTTCACGTGTGATGTTTAATTCATGTAAAACATGTCTTAATTCATAGTATTCTAAGTTTCCCAAATTTGAATTAACTGCAAGATTTCTTATGACTCTTTTAGATCCAAATAATAGGCAGTCATAATCCTGTGAAGCAACTGCATAAGCATCTCCTTTTTCAACTAAATATGCTGCTTGTGCTTCTCCTTCACCCTTTGCTTCAACATAAGGTATTCCCATTAATGTTAATAATTTTTTGGATGAGTCAATAATTTCTTGAGATAATTTAGATGATCTCATAGCATATTTACGTGCTTTTTCTGTATCTCCACTTTTTAAAGCTTCTTTATAAATTTTTTCTGCTTCATCTCTTACTTCTCTTCTTTTAGCTTGGGTGTCACTTTTTAATTCTGGAGCTTTTCCATCAAAGACATAAATTGGTTTTATTCCTTTTTCTACCATTGATGAATTTCTATATAATATTCCACTTAAATGTGAGGTTATATTCCCATTTTCATCACATAAGGGCTGACCGTCTCTTTGCCTTATTGTTGATAAAAATTGGTATAATGTATTAAACGCATCAATAGATATGGCTCTACCTTCTAAATCTTTGAAATTTATTTTTTCAGGTTCAATAATGTCTTTAAGTTTCACACCCATTCTATCACCTAAATATTTGTAAATTTACTAACAGGAAATACCTCTTTAATCCACATTAATACTTCATTTTTATGTATTATTACATAATCTCTAGCTAACATATCTTCTGTTGTGTTAAATAGCTTTTGTAATGTATCATTTGGTTTTTCAATATAAATGTTGTTGATTTCTCTTCTAGATTCAATATTATAGTTTTTCAGTATTCTTCCAATTGGTATGTCTGCTCTAACCAAGTCACAACATATTTCATCTGTTAATCTTTTTAATGGAATATATGATACGGCATAAATTAGATTTTCATCTTCTTTGTGCATTATTACTTCCCTATAATTAACTTGATCTCCAACTTCGGCATTAACTAGTTTTGCACTTTCTTCTGTTGCATATTCAAAATGCTGTTCTAATGTAGATAAAGTAATTTTTCCATATAATACGTCTAAAATTGCTGTAATTGATCCGTCTGTTGTTAATAGTATTTTTTGTGTGTTTGAGAAGTTTTTTGGGTATGTATTTTCAACAGCATTTATTTTTTCAATAAGCCTTTTATTAGCTTCATTTTTATTCATTGGCATTTAATCACATCAAATCTTTTGGATTTTTTATAACTCCTTCAATTGCAGAAGCAGCCACAACTTTTGAATTAGAAAGATATACTGAAGATTTTGGGTCTCCCATCCTACCTTTAAAATTTCTATTTGTTGTAGAAATACAAACTTCTCCTTCGGATAATACTCCCATATGTCCACCAAGACATGGTCCACATCCAGGATTACATATTATGGCTCCAGCATCAATAAAAGCTTCAATATATCCCAGGTTCATTGCTTGTTTGTATATTTCACGTGATGCTGGTAATATTAATAATCTAATATTATCATTAATTTTTTGGTCTTTTAATATTTCATATGCATCTTTTAAATCTGATAATCGGCCATTTGTACAAGAACCAATTAAACATTGATCAATTGCTGTTCCTTCAACTTTGGAGATGTCACAAACATTGTCCACATCATTTGGACATGCAATTTGAGGATCCATATCTGTTATATCAAAAAGCATTTCTTTTTCATAGACTGCACCACTATCAGATTTGACAATGTTTAATTCATTTTCTGTTTTGGATGTTCTTTTACATATATAATCAATTACTTCTTTATTAGGTTCCATTATTCCGTTTTTTGCACCCATTTCAATTGCCATATTGCACATGGTTGCTCTTCCTTCCACTCCCATGTTTTCAATGATTTCACCACAGAATTCTGCAGTTTTATAGGTTGCACCAGCAATTCCAATTTTTCCAATTATATTCAATATTATATCTTTTGGTGCTATGTATGGGTTTAATTCTCCAATAACTTCCATTTTTATCGCTTGTGGAACCATAAACCAGGTTTTTCCTGTCGCCCATACCATTGCCAAATCTGTTGCTCCCATCCCGGTTGAAAATGCTCCAAAAGCACCATAAGTACAGGTATGTGAATCTGCACCCACAATTACTTTTCCAGGTTCAACTAAACCCATTTCCGGAACTACCTGATGACATATTCCTTCGCCATGAATATAATTATTTTTTATCCCTTGTTTATTTATAAAATTTCGACAAACTTTTTGAAATTCCGCAGATCCTATTGTATTTGCTGGAACATTATGGTCAAAAATAATGGCTATTTTATCAGGATTCCAAACTTTGTCTGCTACTTTTTCAAATGTTTTTATTGCAGGTGGAGACGTCCCGTCATGAGACATTGCAAGGTCAACAGGGATTTCTATTATTTCTCCAGGTGTTACTTCATGTCCTGCTTTCGAAGATAGGATTTTTTCAGTAATGTTCACGGTATCTACCTTTTTGTCTTTTTAACAATTTCCTTAAACACATTATCGTTAATGTATTTCCCTTCTTCTCTTGACTTTTTAACTTGATTAACAATTTCTATAAGTTCATCATCAGTAACTTCTAAGTCACATTCATTTAATTTGGCTCTAACTGCTCTACAGCCAGAATGTTTACCTAAAACAAGTTTTCTTTTACGGCCAACTAATTCTGGAATATATGGTTCATAACATAGGGGTTCTTCTATTACTGCATCAACATGAATTCCGGATTCGTGTCTAAATACATTTTTTCCAACAACAGGTTTGTTATAAGGAATAGGCAACTGGCTTGCTTTTGATACAAGGTCAGATAATTCTTTAATATATTTTGTTTTAAATCCTAAATCTTTCCCATATAATATTTTTAAAGCCATAATAACTTCTTCTAATGATGCATTTCCTGCTCTCTCACCAATACCGTTAACTGTAGTTGAAATACCTTTTGCCCCAGCCAATACTCCAGTAATGGAGTTAATAACGGCTAAACCAAAGTCATTGTGGCAGTGAAGTGCTAGATTAATCTTTAAATCTTTTACAAGTTCTTTAACTAAATATTCTATTCCTTGTGGTGTAATTGCCCCGGTTGTATCTGCAATGTGAACTCTATCAGCACCACATTCTTCAGCTTTTGAATATATTCTTTTTAAAAATTCAATATCGGTTCTTGTGGCGTCTTCTGCTGAAAATGCAACATATAAACCATGGTCTTTAGCATAATCAACTGCAGTTTCACATAAATTAATAGCATCTTGACGAGTTATGTGCATTTTATGATCTAAATGGATGTCTGATGTTCCAACAAAAGTGATAATACCATCAACGTCACAATTAAGTGCAGCATCAATGTCTTCTGGTTTTGTTCTAGTTAATGCTAAAATTTCAGCATTTAAATCTTCACTTGCTATTGCTTTTACAGTTTCCCTTTCTTTTTCAGAAACTATTGGAAAACCTGCTTCAATTTGATTGATTTTAAATTGGTCAAGTTTTCGTGCAATCTCTAATTTTTCTTCAAAACTAAAACAAACTCCAGGGGTTTGTTCACCATCTCTTAATGTAGTATCATATATTATAAAATCTTCGGGAAATGATATTTCAGATTCTTTATTGTAATGACTTATAAAATATTGCAATTATCTCACTTCTTTATTAAATTAATATTATTATAGTATTTTTCTTATTAATGTTAATATAATTTTTCTAAAAGTTCTAAGTAAGAAGTTCTTTCAAATCCATCTGTAATTCCTAATTTTGCAAATAATTCAAAAATTTTTTCTTGAGCGATACTATAATCAGTTCCATCTTCTAAAGCGATTTCTATTTCCATATAGGGACTTAATCCTTCAACATCATCTAAACTAATCTCAAATTTTTTATATTTATAATATTGTCTGTTTTTTTTCACGGATCTTACTTTGACAAATCCCAAGTGCTCAAATATTTTACTACATTTTTCACTATTTTCTATTCCAATTTCAATTTCTTCACGTGTTTTACTTTCAGAATCTATTTTTGGACCTTTATAAGTTATGAATATATTAGTATTATTATTTTCTTTTGTTGTTCGTATCCTTAAAGCCTCATCGCTTTTTGCGAAATCTACAATTGGGCTATTAAAATAGATATCTTCTTGAAATTCTTTTTTACTTTTTATAGCTCCAAGATTTTCTAACTTTTTTTTCATATCTTCAAAATTTTCAATTTTTGCTTTAACTTCAACTTCTATCATGTTAATTTCCCCATTAATTTATTATTTAAAATTTTTTAAATTTTAATTTTTTTGTTGTATATATTTAAATAAACATAAGTTTATATACTATTTAAATAAAATATTTTATTAGTAAAAATTTAATTTTTGTTTTCTTAATTTTTACTTACTACTTTTAAAAACTTAATTGGAGGTTTAAATTTGACCGATGTTGACATTAAAATAGAAAACATTGTAGCTTCCGCAAGCATTGGGAAAGATATTGTCTTGACTGATGTGTCTCGAGCTTTAGAAGGGGTTAATTTTAATCGTGAACAGTTTCCAGGATTAGTTTTCAAACTTAAAGATCCGAAAACAGCAGCATTAATTTTCAGCTCTGGTAAGCTTGTTTGTACTGGAGCAAAATCTATAGATGATTCTAAATTAGCAATCAAAAAAACTGTAGATTTGATGAGGGAAGTTGATACAGAAATTCCTCATGAATTTGAAATTAAAATTCAAAATATTGTGGCATCTGCAAACTTGCAATCCACATTAAATTTAGAAGCAGTAGCTTTAGAACTTGAGGATACTGAATATGAACCAGAACAATTCCCTGGTTTAGTATACAGATTATCTGACCCTAAAGTTGTGCTATTATTGTTTGGTTCTGGTAAAGTTGTTTGTACTGGAGCAAAAACAAAAAGCGACGCTAAATTAGGCGTCGAAAGAGCTTACGATAGATTAAGTGAGCTAGATTTAATATAATTTGGTGGTATTATTGATTAAACTTGTAGTATTTGACTTAGATAATGTTATTATTGATGGTGAAGCAATAGATGAGATAGGAAAATTAGCAAATGTTGAAGATGAAATAGCTGAAATTACTGAAAAAGCTATGCAAGGTGAAATAGACTTTGAAACTTCTATTAAAGACAGAGTCCAACTTCTTGAAGGAATCTCTATCGAAGATATCGAAAAAGTCGCAGATGAACTTCCTTTAATGGATGGTGCTAGTGAAACTATCGCACGTTTAAAAGACGAAGATGTTGATGTAGCTATCATTAGTGGTAGTTTTGATATAGTGGCTGAGAAAATTAAAGAAAAACTTGGTATTGATAAAGTATATACCAATAGTTTCACAGTCGAAGATGGTAAATTAACTGGTGAAGTGACTGGTCCTTTAGTATCTGGTTCTAAATTAGATATTTTAAAAGACCTTATTGAAAACGCAGGTATTTCTTTAGAAGAAGTAGTTGCAGTTGGAGATGGCGCAAATGACATTTCCATGATTGAATCAGCTGGTTGCGGAATCGCATTCAATGCTAAAGATTCTGTAAAAGAAATAGCTGATATAATAGTAGATGAAAAAGACTTAACAAAAGTCTTAGACGAAATTCTTAATCAAATAACCACTAACGATACTGAAAACGACGCTGTTGAAAATGAAGATGCTGAAGAAGTAGAAGAAGCTGAAGTTGAAGCTACTGAAGAAGTAGAAGAGACTGAAGATGCTGAAGATGCTGAAGCTGAAGAAGTTGAAGAAGTAGAAGAAGCTGAAGTTGAAGAAACTCAAGAAGAAGAAAAAACTGAAGCTGAAAAACCTAAAAACGATCTTCCAAAATCTGAATTTGTTCTTGCTGACACTATGGAAGGTGTAAGAAAACAAAAAGATGAAAAAGAAGCTGAAATAGCTAAAATTGCTGAAGAAAGAGAAGAATTCAATAAAACAGCTAAAGAACAACGCAAAATCCGTGATGAATTAAATGCATCATTAAAAGAAAACTTAAACAAAGCTATTGAATACAGAAACGAACGTAATGAAATCAATAAATCTGTTGAAGCGGCTAAAAAAGCTCGTAATGATGCTAATAATCAGATTAAAAACCTTGAATGGTCTTCTGGTAAACGTGATAAAGTAAAAATCGAAAATGAAATCAAAAAAATTGATAAGATTATCGAAACACGCGTTTTAGATATTAAGAAAGAAAATCAGCTTGTTAAAAATGCTAATGATTTAAGAAAACAATTAACGGATATCCAAGAAGATGAATCAGTTAAAGAAGAAGCTCAAGAATTAAGAAAATTATCTGAAGAAGAGCATGAGAAAGTTATTGCACTTTCTGAACAAGCACAAGCTGCTCATGAAGAAATGTTGGTTTACTTTAGAAAAACTGATGATATCAGAACTGCGGCTGATGAAGCACATAAAAAATTCATTGAAGCACGTAATAATGCTTCTGCAAAACATGAAGAATTTAAAGCTGTATTAAGTGATATTCATATCATTAACAAAAAATTAGGTTCTAACAAACCTAGAAAAAGAAGATCTGATAAAAAATCTTCATCCGGTTCTAATAAAAATCGTGAAGAAAAAGAAAGAGCTGAAGAAATATTTGAAAAATTCAAACAAGGTGGAAAAGTATCTACTGAAGAGCTCTTACTTTTACAAAAATATAATATAAATTAAATATTTTAATTTATATTTTTTCTTTTTTTTTAAGAGGGTATAATATGTCTGAAGAAAAAATTGAAACTTGTTTTATATGCGGTAAAAAATTTGACATGAATAACTCTGAATTGGCATATTATCGTAATGGCAAATTTCCTATTTGTGACTTTTGTGCAGAATTCTATTCATTTTATAAAGATGATTTATAATTTTTTAGCCTGATTATTTTTCATAGAAATTTTTATATATGATAATGTATTCTATATTTTATTTATATTGAGAAAAATTATGTGGAGTACTTGTTAGAATGCATGAAGTAATTATTTGTGAGAAACCTAGTTCGGCTGAAAAAATAGCAAAGGCATTATCTTCAAAGGCTAAAAAAAATTTATACAATAAAAAAATCAAATATTGGACATTAAATAGAGATTCTAAGGATATAACTGTTTTATCAGGTGTTGGTCATTTATATTCTTTAATTCCTAATACTTCTAAAAGTACTATTTCATTTAATTTACATTGGGCACCAGCATATGAAGTTAATAAAAAAACTAGTGGATATACTAGGGATTATGTTAGGGCTATCAAAAAATTTGGTAAAGGTGCTGATTCTTATGTCCATGCATGCGATTATGATGTTGAAGGGACTTTGATTGGTTATAATGCTTTAAAATATGCTTGTGGTGAAGATTCTTTATCCAAATCCTCTCGTATGAAATTTTCTACTTTGACTAAAAAAGATATTGTTGAAGCATATGA
Organism: uncultured Methanobrevibacter sp.; assembly: GCA_902771225.1. Taxonomy (GTDB): domain Archaea; phylum Methanobacteriota; class Methanobacteria; order Methanobacteriales; family Methanobacteriaceae; genus Methanocatella. The sequence continues at coordinate 32,690 of CACXWH010000041.1, forward strand.
AAATAGAATTAATATAGACATGCATCAGGTGGATAACGGTGTTGCCCGCCACATTTTGGATTATTATTTTGGTATGAATATTTCTATTGCATTGTCAAATGCAGTGCGCAAATCTAAAAAACGATTTTTAAAATTATCTGTAGGTCGTGTCCAAACTCCTACATTATCCATATTAGTTGACCGTGAAAAAGAAATTGAAGAATTCGTACCGGAACCTTATTGGGTTATTAGAGCTATTCTTGATTTTGAAGATATTGAAATTAAACATGTTGACGGAAATATTTTTGATCGTGAAAGGGCTGAGGAAATTTTTAATAAATGTGAAGGTAAGGATGCTATTGTTGATAGTATAGACCTTTCTAATTCAAAAACTAAACCTCCAGTTCCATTTAATTTAGGTGGATTACAATCCGAGGCTTATAATGTTTTCGGTTTCACTCCTAAAAGAACTCAAGTTATTGCTCAAAATCTTTATAGTTCGGGTTATACTTCTTATCCTCGTACTTCATCTCAAAAGTTGCCTGAAAGTTTGGGTTTTGCTTCTATTTTTAAACAATTATCTCAAGATAAAGAATATAAGAAACATATTTCCCAATTACCTTCAAAATTAAAACCTAATAATGGTAAGAAGGATGATGAAGCTCACCCGGCTATCCACCCTACGGGAATATTGCCGTCTAGTTTATCTAAGGATGAACAGAAAATCTATGATTTAATTGTTTATAGGTTTATTTCAGTATTCTTTGAAGCTGCTAAATTTGAAACAATGAGTACTACTTTAGATATTGAAGGTGAGAAATTCCGTTTCAGACGTAGAAGAGTTACTCATAAAGGTTGGATGGAACATTATCCATTTAGAAAAATCGATGATGAGAAATTCCCTGAAGTTAAAGAAGGGGATGCTATGAGTGTAAAGGAGCTTATTTCTGATGAAAAAGAAACTAAACCTCCTGCCCGTTATAATCAAGCTTCTTTAATTAAAGAACTTGAGAAAAGGGAACTTGGTACTAAAGCTACTCGTGCAGATATCATTGATAAATTATATGACCGTAAATATATAGACGGAAATAAAATTTCTGTTAATCAATTAGGTAAAAATCTCATCGATACATTAAGTAGCTATTGTAACAATTTAACTAGCGAGGAGTTAACCCGGGATTTAGAAGATAAGCTTGAAGGTATTAACAAAGAGGTAACTACTAGAGATAGTGTTATTGATGAGGGTGAAAAAGATGTTAAAGAAATTTTAGTTGACATTGATGAGAATACCGAAGAAATTGGTTCTAAACTTTATGAAGCTTATCAGGAGAGCAATATTGTTGGTAAGTGTAAGTGTGGCGGTAATCTTATTAAAAGGTATTCACCTAAAAACAAAAGCTATTTTGTAGGTTGTTCTAATTATCCTGATTGTAATCATACTTATTCTATTCCTAAAGGTACACGTTTCTTAAAGAAAACATGTGATAAGTGTGGTTTGCCTATGATTTCTTTTGGCAGTAAACCTCCTAAACATGCTTGTCTAGACTCCAACTGTGGTAAGGAACATCTTGAAACTGAGCAAATTGAAGTTCTTGGTAAATGTCCGGATTGTGGAAAAGATTTAATTAAACGGTCTGGACGTTATGGTGATTTTGTTGGCTGTAAAGGTTTTCCTAGATGCAGGTTTACCTGCGCATTGGATGAGCTAAAATATAAACTTAAAAAATAATTTTGAAAAAT
>CACXWH010000042.1 GCA_902771225.1 uncultured Methanobrevibacter sp.
TTATTCATCCTCCAAAGGATTTTATATAGGATTTAAAGCCACCGTTATCCTTGATTATGATTGTATGAATCCAGTTTCTATTTTAATACATTCTGGAGCGCCTAATGATGCGAAACTTTTCGATGAAATAATGGAAAACCTGCAAAAAAGACGAATAATAGAAAAAGGAGACATCATAATTTTTGATAAAGGTTATTACAGTTATAAAAACTACCATTAGGAATTAGCAAATATAAAATTGTTCCTTTCATTTTTCCAAAAGATAATTTCAACAAAACAAAGCTCAATGACCAATTATCATATCCATTACAAGTATTTAAGAAAACAAAGAAAATATTGGCCCAAAAACAATTCTATAACAACCTTAAAATAGAATTATTTAAAAAATTAGAGAATTGGGAGAAATTTAAACCCATTCGAGGAAAAATAGAAGATTTTTTCAAATTACTTAAGCAAGGACTCAATATGAGAGAAATACACAAATATACATCAAAATCAGTTGAAAAAACCCTATATTTAAATGTATTTTTAGGAGCCATAATCATATCGCAAGGATTCTACTCAAAAACGGCCATACAACAATTATCTGAGAACTAAAAAATTCAGACCCCTAAAATTATTTAATCAATTAAATTAAAACATTAATACATAATAAACTCGTGATTTTTATGACTATCAAAGATGAAATTAAAAAGATTAAAGATAATGTTTATGAAATTCCCGGAAGTTATAATAAGAAAATGAGAGCTTCCGGAAGATTATATATTGATGATGAGAGTTTTGAAGCACTTGAAGATGGTGCAGTTCAACAAATAGTTAATGTGGCATGTTTGCCTGGAGTATATAGATACTCTATTGCCATGCCGGACATTCACTTCGGATATGGATTTCCAATTGGTGGAGTTGCAGCATTCAACATGAGAAATGGTATTGTATCTCCTGGAGGTGTGGGTTTTGATATTAACTGTGGTGTCAGATTAATTAAATCAAATTTAAGCCTAGAAGACATTCAGGACCATTTGGATGAACTTGTTGATGCTTTATTTAAAAACGTTCCATCAGGTGTTGGATCTAAGGGAAAAGTAAAACTCTCTCCTGAAGATATCAATAATGTTTTGGATTATGGTGCTGAATGGGCTGTTGAAAACGGCTATGGATGGGACGAAGATTTGGAAGTTTTAGAAGAAAACGGTAGAATTAAAGCAGCAGATTCATCAAAAGTTAGTGATAAAGCTAAAAAAAGAGGAATTCCTCAATTAGGATCTCTTGGTTCCGGTAATCATTTCCTTGAAATCCAGGTCGTTGATGAAATTTACAATGAAGAAGTAGCTAAAGTTTATGGATTGGAAAAAGGAATGATTGTTGTTATGGTCCATACAGGTTCTCGTGGATGCGGACACCAGGTATGTTCTGATTATTTAAGATTAATGGATAAAGCTTATAAAACATATAAAATCGATATTGCAGACAGACAACTTGCTTGCGCACCACTTGACTCTAAAGAAGCACAAAACTATTTAAAAGCAATGTATGCAGCAGCCAATTATGCATGGGCAAACAGACAAATGATTACTCATTGGATTAGGGAATCCTTTGAAGAAGTATTGGGCAAATCCGCACGTGATATGGATATGCAAATTATTTATGATGTAGCTCACAATATTGCTAAAGAAGAGACTCATGATTTTAAAGGAAATGATATTGAGGTTCTTGTTCACAGAAAAGGTGCAACCCGTGCATTCGGACCTGGCCGTGAAGAAGTTCCATTGAAATATCGTGAAGTTGGCCAGCCGGTATTAATTCCGGGAACAATGGGAACAGCATCATATGTATTGCATGGAACACAAACAGCAATGGAAGAAACCTTCGGGTCAACCGCACATGGTGCAGGAAGAATATTGTCACGTTCACAAGCCAAAAAAGATTATAATCCTGAAGATATTGTTAATAACATGGAAAGCAATGGAATTAAAGTTAAAGCAACATCTAAAAATGTCATTGCTGAAGAAGCACCTGGCGCGTATAAAGATGTTGATAGTGTAGTTCGCGTATCTGATTCAACAGGTATTGCAAAGCTTGTTTGTAAAGTAAAACCATTAGCTGTTACAAAAGGATAGGTTTTAAAATGATTGGAATTATTGGCGGAAGTGGGGTTTATGAAATAACCTCTAAAGCAGATGGTGTGGAAAAAAAGATAGTTAATACAGATTACGGGGATGTGGAAGTATCTATTTTAGATATTTTTTCAAAAAAAGTTGCATTTATTCCAAGACATGCCTCCGGCCATAACATTCCTCCACATAAAATTAATTTCAGAGCCAATATTGATGCATTAAAAAATGTTGGTGTAACACAGATAATTGCAACAAATTCTGTCGGGTCAATGAATTCGGAAATGCCACCAGGATCATTTGTTATTCCAAACGATTTTTTAGATTTTTCTGAAAATAGAGATAAAACATTTTATGAAAATAATGTTGTCCATATTGATGTTACTGAACCTTACTGTCCTCATTTAAGAGATATTTTGAATAAATCTGGTAATGTAATTCTTGGAGGAACCTATGTTTGTACACAGGGGCCTAGATTCGAAACACCTGCGGAGATAAAAATGTTTAAAATGTTGGGTGGAGATTTAGTCGGAATGACAGGTCTTCCTGAAGTAACTCTGGCACGTGAAAGGGAGATTTGTTATAATTCGATATGTATAGTTTCCAATTATGCATCAGGAATATCTGAAAATGAATTAACAATAGATGAAGTTTTTGAAATGGTGGAATCTCTTCAAAAGGATTTACTTGAATTAATCTATAATTTTATTAAAAATGCTGAGGATTCAGATTGCAGCTGTCATCATGCATTAGATGGTGCTGAAGTTTAAGGTGAGTTTATGGCGAAAGTTATTTTATTATGTGGATCTCCAAGGGAAAACAGTAATACATTAGATGTTCTGGATGTTTGTGCTCATGAGATTGAAAAAAATGGTGTTGAAACTGAAATTATATCATTAAGAGGTAAAAATATCCAATCTTGTAAGGCTTGTTTAAGTTGTCAAGAAACTGGAAATTGTGTTATAAATGACGGGTTGGATGAAATAATTGATAAAATCCGTGAAGCAGAGGGGTTTATTCCGGCAGCTCCAGTTTATTTTGGAACTGCAAGGGGAGATATTATGGCAGCACTTCAAAGAATTGGTAAAGTCTCAAGGGATACAGATAAATTTCTGACATGGATGGTTGGAGGACCAATCGCTGTTGGAAGACGCGGTGGTCAAACATTGACACTGCAGGAAATGATGATGTTTTTCCCAATAAATAATATGATTATTGCAGGCAGTACCTACTGGAATATGGTTGTTGCAGGACCGGAAGGGTCTGCTTTTGAAGATACTGAGGGAATTCAAACTATAAAGATTTTCGCTGAAAATGTCGCAAAAATAATAAAAAAATTAGGTGATTAAATGAAAATAGCTATCGTATCATCAAACGGTCAGGATGTTGATTTGCATTTAGGAAAAGGATACTCATTATACGTTTATGAGTATGAAAATGATGATTTAACCTTTGTAGAACACAGGGAAATTGACATTGACCTTGAAAGTCAACATCAGGGAAGTAAAGTTATAAATGCATGTGAGGATTGTGATGTCATTATTGCAGCAAAATATGGTTTTAAATCTAAAATCAAAGCTGATGAACTAAATATTAAATTAGTAACTGATGAAGGCTCAGTTGACGAAGTATTAAAACGTTATATTAATCATTATAACTTTATGAAGAATTAAACTCGCTTAAGGGCAAGTTTTCTATATTCCTTCATTTCATTTATTTTTGTATTTTTGTTTTTATGTTTATTTTTTAAAGATAAATCTGTAATTGTATTGATATAGCCCTGCTTTTCGATTAAATCACATAATCTTTTAGAATATGTAACATGGGGCTTTTCAAGTCTTAATGTCATTAAATCCAGCATGTCATGGTAATAAATTCCCAATTCATCAACCATATAATGCATTTCATTAATCAATTCCAAACCCCATTCTTTCAAGGTTATTTCTTTTCCATCTTTGATAAGTCTCATTTTATCGTCGAATGCTCTTTCCGCACTTAATTCTTCATTAATTAATGCTTCTTCTTGCCAGTTTTCATAATCGCTCTCGTTTTTAACTAGCATATAAATTATAAATAAGTGTAGAAATTGCATATCTCTTTTTGTAAGGCCGCAGCGATAAAATGGATTAATGTCCAGAGTCCTGATTTCAACATATTCGATACCCGTTTCTTTTAAAGAATTTAATAAATCTTTCGGGTTTTTTGGCTTTAACCTTATTTGTGTATAAAGTTCTTTTGCTTCAGATAAATCTCCTGATGCAATATATGATGAAACGTCTTTTGCAAATTCTTCAACACTATTGTAACTTGGATATAATTTCTTTATGTTTTTATAACCGCATGACCCATTTCTAAGTGAAACGCCTTTTGTTGAATAATAACTTCCATATTCATCTTTTTTATCCATTAAATTAATACAATCCTCTGTGAATGTATCATGACAGCTTATAGAACTGCCTGTTAGATAAATAACTAACCAACAATAGCGAATATAATTTCTAGATATTTTTAAATATATTTCATTTTTAAACTCTTCAAATGTTTGCTTTCCATCATCTGGGAATAATTTCTTAAGAGTTTCATCAGAAAATGAAAAATTGAAATGAATACCTGAAATCATCTGTTTTTTGAGACCATACTTTTTAGCTAGTTTCACCCGGTATTCTTCTGATTTCTGGCCTTCTTCATCATCGCCGTAATGTGCAATGGGTATTTCATCCTCTTCAGGTAAAATGCATGGTAGTGAATGAAACCAGAAGTATTCATTTTCAGGCAATGCTTCATTAACCATATCTGAAAGTGAACAAAATGTAATGAAAGCCTCATCAATATTATTAAATGTCGGGCTTATTATTTCGGTCTGACTTTCTGAAAAGTCTGTTGTAACAATGGGGTTTTTCAATTTGTCACCAAAGATTTTCGGATGTGGAGTTAAAGATAACTTTCCCATTGAATGGACACGTAACGTTTCTCTTTCAATTCCAAATGAACCACATAATATTTCATCTTTTGTTAATTTTTTTAAACATGAAAGATTCATTTACACGCCTCCATAATCCTTTATTATTTTTTCGATTTTTATTCCGTCATGCAGTGATTTTATCATTTCTTTTCCGGGGTTTGTATGATATTTTACACGATTATATAATGGTTTAAGAAATATTTCTTCTCCCAGTCCTCTTTTGTTCAATCCATCTTTGGCTATATTTAATATATTATTTGTTAATTCACATAACTTTTTCTTGTTAATGAATGATGGGATTTCATCCTGAATTAATAATTTTCTAAGTTCACTTGCCGTGTAACCTTTATGAAAAATTACTCTGTCTTTTGATATGAATTCATGTAATTCATCAATTTTTTCTTTAAGTCCTAAATGAAATGCCGCCACACTCATCGTGTCACTAATCGGTTGAGTGCATACGCTTCTAAACTCAACTGTTCCTCTAAATGTCAAATTAATAAATTTAAATGCTCTTAAATAATCAATATCATTAATGTTGGGTTTTATTTCTATTTGGCGATATCCTTTTTTATCATATATGTCTCCTTTAATAGAATCTTTATTAAAGTATTCAAGTAAATTTATTGTTTCAAAGTTGATATATGCTCCATCCCGCATCACACAATAAATGTTTAGTGTTTCAAGATAATTTAGGATATCATCAATATCTTCAAAATCAACATCATACATTCCAATATTGTGGGGATTAATGCCATGGGTACTATATTCCCATAATGCATCTCTAAAGCAGGTTAAATGTTTATTTTCATCCATTAAAACAGAATTTGAAAATAATATTGCTTTAATGGGCTCTATTTTCGTAAATGTATTGATTGTTTTTATCAAATCATTATAATGAACGTCTAACTGTACCTGAGAAGCTGATGAAAACATCCCATAACCTGGATAATTGTGAAAGTGCATTGGAATATCATTGTATTTATTAAATGATTTTAAATGATGGTAAAGCATTAAATATCTCTCTGATGGAATTGGAATTTCTTTGTTGTATCTGCGATATGGGTTGATTCCCATTCCAGTTAAAGTATAATTGTATTTTTCAAATTCTTCTTTAACGTAGTTATAATATTCAATAAATCGGTTATTTATTGTAAATAAGTTTTTTTCACGACCCATTGCAAATTCTATGTTATTATAAGAACAGTCATAACATACGATATCTGAATTATTGGGGTTTTTTAGTGAAAATGTGTTTCCATCATAATCTATTCCATTTGGAGAAAAATCACTAAATTCTTTTTTAAAGTTATCTGTAATTTTGTGAACGATATCGAAGTCAACAGGTTTTTTATTTAAATTAATTATTGGAACTTCTATTTCTATTCCGATAAAATTCTTCCTTTGCTTTGTAGGTTCAATGAATTCTTTATATAACTTATTTCTAATTATTTTCTCCATTTTTTTCACCTAATGACTCAATGAATTTATTAATGTATTCTAATTGCTCTTCAGTCTCAACATATTCATTTGAATGTTCTTTGCTTTCAAGAAGTATCTCACCATCATATAGACAGAATAATTTGTTTATCTCTACCGGTTTCCAATTTTTGTCATCGGTTACTGGTGTTGTAGCAATTAATATTCCCTCTTCATTTTTAAGATAGTAAAGGGAATTTTTCATATTTGAATGTATGTACATTACTTCACCATCAAATATCATCAGGTTTAATTTGTTGTTAAATGACAGGTCGTCTATTAAATGTTTTAATAGGTTAAATCGTTCTATTGGGTTGGATTTAGATTCTTTTTTGGATTCGAATTCATTTACTTTATCAATAAGGTATAATAATATTCTCTCAGAGTCAGTATCTCCTTTTTCAATTTCTTTGTATTCGTCTAATTGAGGATAATCAAAGATTGTTCCATTGTGGATTAATACCCAACTCCTGTTATTATCATCTATTTTTGTAAATGGATGGCAGTTTGGTGATATTATTTCTCCTATTGTTGCGAGTCTTATATGTGCAAATATATTGTTTCCAATTACTGGATTTGCTAATATGCTTTTTAAATGTTCGCTGCAAGATGCTTTTACCGGTTCTTTTGTTATTTCAAAGTTGTCATCATGCATGTTTGCAAGTCCCCAACCATGCGGATGATCTTCACTATGATTATAAAAACATTTTAAACATTCATTTACTTCTTTTGGCTTATTTGAGTTAAAACAAAATATTTCGCACATATAAATTAACCTCCTATTTTCAATTCATATTACAATAACAATTGTTATATTTGTTATAATATATAAATCTGATGCATAAAACAATAACTTTATTATTTTATCATACAAAAATTTAATTAATGTCAGATATTGATTACTTTAAGTTTGAAAAAAAAGATTTGGACTTTCCAATATACAAGAAGAATCCTTATGTTCCAAAATCAGGATGGGTTGTATTATTCATTGCCATATTTATTGGAATGTTAATGCAGGGATTAACCGGTTCTGAACTAATTGATGGAATATTATTTGTTGCAATAGTACTCATTCCATTATTGTATTATTTAAAATGGGATTATAAGGCAATATTTCAAAAACCTACATCCAGAGAAATTTTACTTGCAATTGCTCTTTTTGCAGGCTATATTATCTATTCTTTACTGCTGGGTAGTGTTTTAGAATATTTTACCATCTCTAGCACTCCTACAGTTGATGAAAATACTATTTCAGTCATGTCATTATTCCCATTATTATTCTCATTAATGGGTGAAGAATTAATCAAATTCATTCCATTCATATTCTTTTTAAGATTATTTTATAAATACTCTAATAATCGTAAATTGTCTGTTGTCGTTTCAATGATTCTTGTAATGGCATTTTTTGGACTTTTACATGCGATGGATACTAAATCAATTTTGAGTGTTTTATTATTGCAAGGTGCAGGTTCGATCTTTGAGTTTTACGGCTACATTAAAACTAAAAATATATTAATATCTTACATAACTCATTTATGTACGGATGTATTCTTATTCATACTGATTATTATGGGGTTATAATTATGAAAAAAGTATTTTTGGGTTTGATAATCTTGGCTATTTTAACTTGTGGCATGTCAGCTGGCTTTGCCGGTGACCATTTAAATAACACTACAGACTTAAATAAGGCTATTGAACAGGCACACGTAGAAAATAAAAGTATAATGTTATTTTTTGATCAAAAAGATTGTCATTATTGTAATGAGATGAAAGAAAAGACACTTTCTAATCCGAATGTAGTATCTAAATTAAATGAAAAATATATTACGGTTTTCATTGATGTAAACGAACAGCCTAAAATTGCAAGCAAATATAAAGTCTTTGGAACACCAACTGTAATATTTTTAGATTCAAATCAAAAGGAAATGGGTAAAGTTGAAGGATTTGTTGATGCTAATGAATTTTTAAATACTCTAAAGGGGATTTAAATGGAAATTTTTCCATTAATTTCCTTTTTTATGGGTGTCATTTCAATATTATCTCCATGCATACTGCCGATTTTACCGATATTTTTAGCTTTTAGTTTAAAGTCAAAAAGCACAGCGGAAATCATATCATTTACTTTGGGATTATTTTTAATATTTACAATCATTATTTTTCTCACAGGCTTTTTTACAGAAATTGTCTATGGCTATATTGTCTATGTAAGGTATATTTCAGCTATTTTACTTTTAATTATTGGAATTTTGATGTTATTTGATTATTCGTTTAATTTCATAACGGTCAAATCAAGAAACTCTGATGGAATTGTGGGATCATTTACTTTGGGTTTTTTAACTTCAATTGCATGGGCGCCATGTTACAGCGCTTATTTGATGTCTTTAATTTCTCTTTTGCTAACATCGGGTGATGGATTATATGCTGCATTTAATATAGTGCTCTATTCATTGGGTTTTGGGCTGACAATATTTGTTTTAAGCTTTATCATATCTAAAATTAATCTGGAATCATTCGTCAAAAAGACAAATTACATTCCAAAAATTTTTGCTGTGCTGATTATCATTGGTGCAATTTATTTGTTGTTATAAATTTTGATAATATTTATATATCATGAATAAAATATGTAATAGTAACCTTTAAGGGCGGGTTTTAATTAAATAAAACTGAATTACAAATTATTCTTTAAATAAAGTGAGAAGAACTCACAATAGTCGGATAAGGGATTATAGAGTTATAATCTGTTATAATTTCATTTTATAGATTATTTTATGTAAGATTAATGAAATACTCTATTTGAGGACTATTTTTCAAAATTAAATAGCAATTCGCTAAATTATAAAAAAATATTTTAAAATAAAAAACGGTTGATATAATGGCAAAGGCAAAATCAAGACGTAGAGTACGTGACACTTGGAAAGAAAAATCATGGTTTACTATTAAAACACCATTAATGTTTGAAGAAAAAGAAATTGGAGAAACTCCAGCTAAAGACGCAGATTTATTAATTGGAAGAGGCGTAGAAGTTACAATGAGAGAATTAACCGGTGACTTTTCAAAACAATACATTAAACTCAGATTCGAAATCGATAATGTAGCTGGGGATGTTGCATCCACTAAATTTACTGGTCATAAAACCACAACTGATTACGTAAGAAGCATGATTAGAAGAGGAACATCCAGAATCGATGCTTCCACTATTGTACAAACTAAAGATGATCGCAGAATTAAACTTCATGTATTGGCAGTAACAATTAGAAGAGCTAAATCTTCCCAACAAAAATACATGAGACAAGTAATTATTGACTTACTTCAAGAAACTGCAGCTGAAAGAACTTACGAAGAATTAGTCAAATCTTCTGTAAACGGTAAATTAGCTTCTGAGATTTACCACACAGCTAAAAAAATCTATCCACTTAAAAGAGTGGAAATTATCAAAAGTAAAGTAATCAAATAAGATTACTTTCACATCTTCTTTTTTTATTAATTAACCAATTTTTTCATAATATATTTATACTTTCAATTAAATATTTTAATATTGATTAGTATGGAAACAATGATTAATTGGGGTTATGTATTGGCTTTATTTGTTTTAGGATTCATAACCTATAAAAGAAAATCCTTGGATTTACTAGGTTCCATTACGATGGTATTGATGGGAATAGTAATTATTTTTTCAGCAGGAGCTAATTGGCTACTCCTATTGGTTATATTTCTTGTCTTATCATTACTTGCAACCAAATATTCAAAATCATATAAACGTTCTTTAGGTGAGTATGAAGGAAGAAGATCATCTAAAAATGTAATTTCAAACGGTATTGTTGCATTTATGATGGCGGCATTTGGAGGTTATTATTTGCCATTTGTCGGAGGATTTATTGGTGCTATTGCAACAGCAACTGCAGATACTTTGGCTTCTGAAATTGGAATCTTACAACAGCCTAGATTAATAACTACTTTTCAAAAGGTTGATCCCGGAACCGATGGTGCAGTATCTGTTCTTGGAACTCTTGTAGGGATGCTTGGCGCATTAATTATCGGTATATCTGCATTTTTTTTAGGCATTGTTCACAACCCATTATCAGCTATTCTGGTTTCTGTAATATCCGGTACTGTAGGATGTTTTATGGACAGTTTTTTAGGTGCAACATTTGAAAGAGCAAACATGTTAACCAATGAACATGTTAACTTAATTGCAACAATCACTGGTGCTATTGTTGGAATACTGCTTATTTAATTGACGTGTTGGGTTTATGAAAGCTTTATTGAAAATTCTTTTTAGAAATCACTGGAAGAAAATATCTTTAATTTTTATATTGACATTCATTAATGTTCAATCACAATTATATCTCATCGAACTGATTCCCATAATTTTATACCATATTAAGGCGGGGAGATATAATGCTACTTTTTTAATATTGGATAGATTTTATATAGCTATCGCAGTATCTCTGATTTGTATGCTGTTAACCTCATATTTGTCTTTTTCTGTTTCATCAACTTTTGCATCCGATTTAAGGCTAAAGGTTTTTTCAATAATGATGAACACAAATAATGTTGGGGAATTTTGCAAAAATAAATTTTCTGGATTAATGTCGAGGACTATTCGGGCTATTGATACGCTGCAGTCCTTTGTCCTAACTCTTTTAAAAAGGGTAGTATTGTTTTTTATGGCATTTATATGTGTCGTATATTCTTTAATAGATTTGGATATTCTGTATGCATCTTTATTTGCAGTATTTTTGGTAGTTTTTTGTTTTTTATTCTGGTGGAAGTTAGACAAAATGGTAAATGATTATTTCCATGTAAGAAAACATAGTGGTATACTAAATAATTTGTTCAGTGATAAAATCATTGGTCTTAAAACAATCAAACTGTTTTCAAAAGAAGACCATACGCGTGAGATTTTTGAAGAGAAATTGGATGAAACCTACAATTTAGGGTATAGATTTCGATATAAATTAAGTTATCTCTTAGTTTTTTTAATCGTGTTGCATATTGTACTTATCCTATTCATATTGTGGGGACTTTTCATATTTGATGCGAATAAAACTTTGGCTGTGGAGATTTTTTTGTCTTTGATTTATATATTATATTTGGTAAATCATATAAATGCAATAATTCCTTTTGTCAATAGCTATACGATAGCATTTACGGCATCTGTACGTATTGAACAGACATTGGCTTTAGAACATACTTCCAATCCTCCAAGAATAAGGGAAAGTAATTTTGAAGGAATAGAATTTAACAACGTTTCAGTCAGTATTTTCGGTATGGATATTTTATCGGATATCTCCTTTAAGATTCCTAAAAATTCAAAGAATTTGATTATTGGGCCAGTTGGTGCAGGTAAAACCGGCTTGATTAATTCTTTAACGGGATTTTATGAAAATACCGCTGGAAGTATTTTAATCAATGGGAAAAATATTAAATCGAATAGTTTTGATGATAAAATTAGCTTATCCAATCATCATTTCATGTTGAAGGGTGATGTTTTTCAAAATATCTCTTTGGGTGATGAGTCAATTACTCGTGAAGATGCAATCCGTGCATGTGATGATGCATTGTTCACAAAAGATTTATCCTTTGAAGTATATGAACGGGGAAGTAATTTATCTGCTGATCTTAAACAAAGATTAGCTATTGCAAGAGCATTGGCTCATGATTGTGAAATATATGTTTTTGACAATTCCTTTTCACAAATTGAGTCAACTTCAAGAAGGATTATTAAAGAAAATATTAAAAAGAGGCTTTCAGGAAAGATTCTCATTTTTATAGACAATATCTTTGATGATTATTCGGATATGGATAATATTCTTGTTATGGAAAATTCCTCTCTTGTCTGTCAGGGGAGCCATGATTTTTTAATTGAAAACTGTGAAACCTATAGAAGGTTAATTAATTGTTCTGGAGGGAAATAACATTGGTTGAGAGATATTCAACAATAACTCTATTTAAAAAATATTGGAATCTCTTTTCAGAATTCAAAAGTAAAATTATTCTTGCAGTCATTTTGACATTGCTTTCTGTAGGTCTTCTGGTTTATGCTCCAAAACTATTGGGAAGAGTAGTTAATTCAGTTCTTAATTTTTTCCTTGAAAATGAACCGTTTTACATTTCGGATTCTTTTGATGAATTGATTTTAATATCCATTATTTATATTTTTGGATATTCGCTTAAAATCGCTGTAGTCCAGATAATGGCTAAAGTATGTGAAAAAATAACGGCCAATCTCAAATACTCATTGAACGAAAAGTTAAATAATGTGTCTCTTAATTCTTTTAATCGGGAATTTTCAGGCAATCTTTTGGCCAGAATAAACAATGATGTTGTAAATGTTAGGTCTTTTGTATATGATGCTGTTACAGTCTTTTTGTCTGACTTTTTCATGATTATTGCTGTTATATTGGCAGCAATATCAATGGATGCTCAGTTAAGTCTGATTTTCATAAGTGTTTTGCCGGTTTATTTTATAATAATATATATTGTTCATAAAATAACAGTGGATAATTATAAATCATATCAGGACATTTCCGGTTATCAAATGGGGGTCATTGGTGTCTTTTTACCAAACAGATTCATCATGAATCTATTTAATTCGGTTAGATTCTTAAATGATTATTTCGAATCACTAATTTCCAAACAAAAAGAGGCTTTTATCAAATCTCGCCTTTATTCTGATATTACCAATCCAATTGCCTGGCTTTTAACATATATTATTCAAGTGTTATTGTATGTAGTTGCAGGATATATGGTAATTGAAGGCACAATATCTCTTGGAGAGTTTTCTGCATTTGTTTTATATCTTCAATTGTTTAAAAAACCGTTTTTATCCTTAACAAATACATTCAATTCTGTTAGAATTGGATTTTCAAGTCTTAATCGGGTTTTGGAGATTCTTGAACTTCCTGATGATGACAACTCTAATTCAATTGTTTTGGATAAGGATCGTGTTGTTGGCGAAATTGAATTCAGGGATGTTTCCTATAATAATATTTCAAATTTCAATTTTAAAATCCAACATGGTGAGACTATAAACCTTGTTGGTGAAATGAAAGATTGTCTGATTGATTTGCTGCTTTTATTTAATAAACCGGATAATGGTAAAATCCTTCTTGATGGTGAGGATATTTCTGGCTACAGTTTAAATTCATATAGGCGTATCTTTGGTGTTTCACTGGAAGACGATTGTATTGTGACTGCTACTGTTTTTGACAATCTTTCATATGGCAATGTGGATGCAGAAATGGAGGAAATTGTTGAAACCTGCAAATTCCTTGGAGTTCATGAATTGATTGAAAAATCCCCCGATGGATATGATAGTTATTTAATAGATGATTACCATAATTTCAGCGATGGCGAAGGAAAGTTAATCTGTGTTGCAAGGGCATTAATTTCAAATCCTAAAATATTAATTTTAAATTATCCTAATTATTTGTCTGTTGAAAAATTAAAAACTATATGTGAAGGCAAAACTTCAATAATTTTAACTCCGGATGAAACATGCATAGATTTCGCCGATAAAACTATTAATTTAGATAATCTGTAATTTCAACCATACTTTTTTTTTGAAAATTATAAACATTAAATTATATAAACATTGAAAAATAAAGTTATTAAAGTATATTTTATCTAAATAATGTAAGAATATATGCTATTCTGGTTTCTGTGATATCCTGTACTGTGGGTTGTTTTATGGATAGTTTTCTAGAGCAACATTTGAAAGAGCAAACATGTTGACTAATGGGTAAGTTAAATTAATTCAACAATCACAGAGGCTGTTGTTGGAATATTGCTTATTTAATCGGGCTGTGTTGATATGAAAGCTTTATTAAGAATTCTTTTTAGAAATCATTGGAAAGGAATATTTTTAATTATTATATTGACGATTATTGATGTAGGTGCTCAATTGTATGTTATTGAAATAATTCCTTTGATTTTGACTTGTATTAAATCAGGGCTTTATGAGGATACTTTTTCAATGATTGATGAAGTTATTATGGCTATCTTTTGTTCTATAATTTCCACGCTGTTTATTTCATATCTGTCCACTTCTATTTCATCAAATTTCGCTTTGAATTTAAAAGAAAAACTTTTTTCAATAGTTATGAATATTAATACTGTTGATGAATATAGTAAAATTAATTTTTCGGGATTGATGACTAGACTTATTCGGGGTGTTGATACAGAACAGTCTTTTGTTTTAGTTTTTTTAAGGAGGATTTTATTGCTTTTCGTAGCTGCGGGATGGGTTATATATTCTTTAATTGATATGAATTTACTCTTTGCTTTTGTATTTACTATTTTTTTATTTATTTATGGTTTTTTATTTATTTTGAAATTAAATCAATCAGCAAATACCTATTTTAAAGTTAAAAAACTTAATGGAAAATTAAATAATTTATTTAGGGATAATATTGTGGGCCTAAAAACAATTAAATTATTTTCAAAAGAAAAGTATTCCAGTGATACATTTAAAAAAGCAGCAGATAATGCCTATAATGAAGGTTACAAATTCCAGAATTCATTAAACTTTCCTTATGTTTTTCTGATTGTAATGCATATTGCAGTTATTTTATTCATGTTATGGGCTCTTTTCATATTTGATTCAAATAAAAAATTGGCAGTTGAGGTCTTTTTAGCATTGCTCTATCTTTTATATTTAATTAATCATATAAATGCTATTAATCCTTTTATTGATATTTATTCGCTAGCTTACACTTCAGCTACACGTATTGAAGAGGTTTTAGCTTTAGAACGTACTCCTACTCATTCAAATAAAAAAGAAAGTGATTTTAAAGGAATTGAATTTAATAATGTTTCTGTCAATATTTCCGATAGGGAGATTTTATCAGATATTTCTTTTAAAATTCCCCAAAATTCAAAAAATTTGATTGTTGGACCGGTGGGTGCAGGTAAAACAAGTTTAATTTATTCTTTAATCGGCACTTATAAAATCAATTCAGGCAGTATTTTAATTAATGGCGAAAATGTTCAATCAGAAAGTTGGGATGAAAAAATCTGTTTAATATCCGATAATCTATTTTTATTAAAGGATAATGTTTTTGAAAATGTTCGATTAGGTGATGAGTCAATTACTCGGGATGTTGTAATCAGCGCATGTAGAGATGCATTATTTACAAAAGATTTATCTTTTGAAGTCAATGAGGAGGGCAATAACTTGTCTTCTGATTTCAAACAAAGATTATCTATTTCAAGAGCATTGGCTCATGATTGTGAAATATATATTTTTGACAATTCTTTTTCACAAATCGAGTCCGCCTCAAAAAAGATTATTAAAGAAAATATTAAAAAAAGACTTTCTGATAAAATCATTATTTTTATAGATAATGCTTTTGAAGATTATCAGGATATGGACAATATTATTGTTATGAAAAATGCATCAATTGTTGATCATGGAAATCATGATTATTTGATTAAAAATTGTGAAACTTATAAAAGCTTAATAAATTATTCTGGAGGGAAATAATATTGGTTAATAAGTATCCAACAAAAATTTTATTAAAAAAATTTTGGGAATTCCTTTCACAATTCAAGTATCAGATTATTCTTGCAATCATTCTGACAATAATATCTGTTTATATTTTTGTTCAGGCTCCTAAGTTGTTGGGTAAAGTAGTTAATTCTGTTCTTGATTTTTATATTTTTGATAAAGAAGTTTATATTCATGAGTCTTTTGATGAATTGGTTGAAGTAACCCTTCTTTATGTTGCGGCATATGCACTTAAAATTCCTATAAGTAGGATAATGGCTAAATTGAGTGAAAGAACTGCCGCCAATCTTAAATCTGCATTAAATGATAAATTAATTCATCTCTCTCCCAATGCTTTGAATCAAGAATATTCCGGTAATGTGTTGGCAAGATTAAATAATGATGTTGCAAATATCAAATCTTTTGTAAGTAAAAGTGTAACACTTTTCTTATCAGACTTATTTATTATAATATTTGTCATTATAGCAGCTATAAGATTTAATGCCCAGTTAAGTCTTATTTTTATTTGTGTTATACCATTTTATTTAATACTCACATATATTGCACATAAAAAAACAATGGATAATTATAAATCTTATCAGGATGTTTTGGGCCAACAAATGGGTGTTATAGGTACTCTTTTACCTAATCGTTTTAGTATTAATTCACTTAATGCGATTAACTTCTTAAAAAAACATTTTAAATTTTTAAGTGAGGAACAAAAGGTTGTTTTCCTTAAATCCCGTTTTTATTCTGATATTACCAGTCCGTTATCTTCACTGTTAACCTCTGCTGTACAATTATTAATATACCTGGTTGCGGGGTATATGGTGGTTAAAGGCACGCTGTCTCTTGGTGAATTTTCCACTTTTGCTTTATATTTCCAATTGTTTAAAAAACCATTTTTATCTTTAAATTCAACATTAAATACTGTTAGAATAGCATTTTCAAGTTTTAGTAGGGTTTTAGAGATTTTAGAACTTCCTGAGACCATTAATCAAAATGCAATTCTTTTAAATAAAGATGATGTTGCAGGAGATGTGGAATTTAAAGACATTTCCTATAAGAATATTACAAAATTAAATTTAAAAATCCAATCCGGGGAAATTATAAATCTTGTTGGTGAAAACAAGGATGATTTGATTGATTTATTGCTTTTATTTAATGAAGCGGATAATGGAAAAATCCTTTTGGATGGTGAAGATATTTCTCAGTTTGATTTAAATTCATATAGAAGTATTTTCGGTGTTTCACTTCATGATGATTGGATTGTAAGTGGAAGTGTTCGCGATAATGTATCCTATTCTAAAAGTGATGCCCAATTGGATGATGTTATTGAAACCTGCAAATTGGTTGGTATTGATGATTTGATTGAAAAATATCCGGATAAATATGATACAAAATTATCAAATGATTTTCAGAATTTCAGCAGCGGTGAGGGCAAGTTAATTTGTGTTGCAAGAGCATTATTTGCAGACCCTAAAATATTAATTTTGGATTATCCTAATTATCTGTCAGTTTCTAAATTAAAAAGAATAACTGAAGGTAAAACTGCAATAATTTTAACTCCTGATGAAACATATATAGATTTCGCTGATAAAACCATTAATTTAGATAATCTATAATTTATATTTTTCATTTTTAAGATTTTTTAGATTAATTATATAACTATCAAAATATAAATTTATTAATGTATAATTTTTATATAAGGTGATATGATGAAGGGAATTGTATTAATTATGGATGGTATGGGAGACCGTCCTATTAAAGAACTTAATAATCAAACCCCTCTTCAGGCTGCAAATACTCCAAATATGGATAAAATGGCTTGTGAGGGAATTACTGGTATTATGGATTCAATAGCTCCGGGAATTATCCCCGGCAGTGATACAGCACATTTATCTATTTTAGGTTATAATCCATATGAAGTTTATACCGGAAGAGGCCCATTTGAAGCAAATGGTGTTGGTGTAGATGTTTTGCCGGGAGATATTGCATTCAGATGTAATTTTTCAACTGCAGATGAAAATTTAATCGTTACAGACAGGCGTGCTGGAAGAATCAAAGAAGGAACCAAAGACATAGTTGAAGTATTAAATACAATGGTTTTGGATGATTATCCTGATGTTAAAATCATTTTTAAAGAGTCAACAGGTCACAGAGCGGTTTTGGTTTTAAGAGGCGAAGGCTTATCTGATAAGGTAAGTGATGCTGATCCTAAGGTTGAAGGAAATAAACCTAAAGAAGTTAAAGCTTTGGATGAATCAAAAGAAGCTGCAAAAACTGCCGATATTTTAAATCAATTAGTTAATAAATCATATGAAATGATTAAAGACCATCCTGTAAATTTAAAAAGAATTGAGGAAGGCAAGCCTCCGGCAAATATTATAATTCCTCGCGGTGCTGGAGAAGTGCCGGTTGTCGATTCTTTAAATGAAAAATATGAAGTCAACTCTGCATGTATTGCCGAAACAGGTCTTATTATGGGAATCGGCAGATTTGCAGGAATGGATATTATTGAAATGGAAGATGTGACTGGTGGAATCGACACTAATCTGGATAATATTCGTGATACAATTCTTGATGAAGTTAAAAACTCAGACCATGACTTTTTCTTAATTAATATCGATGGTGCTGATGAAGCAGGTCATGACGGACAGATTAAGGAGAAAAAAGAGTTCATTGAAAAAGTTGATGAAGTCGTAATGAGTGAATTGATAAAGCTTGAAGATGTTTATATTTTCCTAACAGCTGATCATTCAACTCCAATATCAGTTTTAAATCATTCTGGTGATCCGGTACCTGTATTAATCAGAGGTCCTGAAGTAAGAGTTGATGATGTATGTGAATTTTCAGAAGTTGCCTGTGCAAAAGGCGGACTTAACAGAATCCGAGGGTCTGATGTAATGAACATCATGATGGATTTAATGAACTATGCCCACAAATTTGGAGCCTAGGTGATTTAAATGGCATCAGGAAAGCTATTTGGAACATCAGGAATAAGAGGAAAAATAGGCTCTGAAGTAACCTGTGAACTTGCATTGAATGTAGGAAAATCCTTAGCAACCTATCTTGGAAATTCAGGGAAAGTTGTTATAGGTTTTGATACAAGAACTACTAATGAAATGTTAGATCAAGCTATTTGTGCAGGTTTACTTGAAAGCGGTGTGGATGTAGTTAAAATTGGTATGGTTCCAACTCCATTAGTTGGTTATGCTAGCGAAAAACTAGATGCCGATGCGGGAGTAATGCTTAC
>CACXWH010000043.1 GCA_902771225.1 uncultured Methanobrevibacter sp.
TCATTATCCGTATTTGAAGCACTTAAAGTGGTGTTATCTTCAGATAATGATAAAATTTCATTGTTTTGAATTTCATTATTCAACATTTCTTGTACATTATTATTTTGATTTAACACTGTTAAATTTTCACTCTTTGAAACATCCATCGCCGAAGCACTGGATATTGAAACAAAAAGAGTAATAATTACACAGAATATTATTAATTTTTTAAAAGTGATAAATAAACCCCCAGTTTAAAATTATTCTATTTTCCCAATAAGAAAAATTTTAGAAATTTTAATTATTAAGTATTAATAATATTAATTTAATCAAATATATATGTTTTTGTAAAAACGAACAAAAAACTAAAAAAGTGTACAAATAAAAAAAAAAATAAAAAAAATTAAAGTTTAAATGAAACAATTTTTTAAAAAAAAATTTAACAATATATGTCAAAAAATATTAAAAATATAATTTATAGTTAAAAAAATAAACCTTTGTTCAAAATTGTTATTTAAATTTCATTAAAAATAAAAAAAAATAAAAAAATTAAAGATTTAATTCTTCAATTTTTTTGTCAAAATCAGTTAGTTTGCGAGCAAGTCCTGTGAAATATGGAATGTAAACTTTTGAAAACATTATTCTTTCAGGATTTTCATTTAAATCATTTAAATCTTGTTTAATCTGTCCAACTTTACGTTCCACTTCATCATACATTAAATCACCGGGAAACTCACCAATAAAGATTCCATCAGCCCCATTGTCTAAAGCATATTTAATATGATTTGGCCTTACACGATTTACTGAAATTACTTTAATTATATGGATAGATTCCGGGTAGGATAAACGATTTACACCAACATTATCTGCTGCAGTATAACCAATATTATCTAAAAAGACCAATATCATACGTTCATCTTCATTTTTATTGCTGAGGACTCCTTTAATGGTAGCCATGATTTTTTCATCAATATTTCCATTAACATGAATTGCCTTTTGCATACAACCAACAAGACATTTTCCACAACCATTACAAGCCATTGGATCAATATAAACTTCATCATTCTGTATACTCATTGACTTATATTTACATCTACTAATACAGTCTCCACAGAGTATACATTTTTCTTTATCAATTTCAGCAATGAACGGTTCAATTTCTACTCCACCATAATTGTATTCTGAAACTTTTGATGCAGATGCTGTTGCCTGCATGATTGATTCAGTAATATCCTTCGGGTCTTGTGCTGTTCCGCAAACAAATACTCCCTGAATATCAGTTGCAACAGGTTTGATTTTAGGATGAGATTCTTTAATAAAACCATCTTCTGTTGTACCGATATTTAAAATTTCAGCAATTTCACGGGTACCGTCTGAAGGTTCCATTGCAGTAGATAACACAACCATATCTGCTTCAATTTCAATGAAATCTCCTTTAAGTGTATCTTCTGTTCTTACTATAAAACTATCTCCTTTTTTAACAACCTCACCAGGTCTTCCTCTAATAAATCTTACTTCATTTTCCTGAGTGTGTTTATAATATTTTTCAAACATACCCGGTGTTCTAACATCAGTATAACAGACTACAACATCAGTATCCGGATTTTTATGTTTAATAATATTAGCATTTTTTAAAGCTACTGTACAACATATTTTAGAACAGTACTTATGACCATCCGGCTTTTCATCTCTTGAACCTACACATTGAATCATAACAACTCTTTTTGGAACTTCACCATTAGATTTTAAGAGTTTTCCTTTGGTTGGACCGTTTACACCAGTTATACGGCCTAATTCTGATTGAGTTATTACATCATCATAACGGGTATATCCATATTCCGGTCTTTTTTCCATGTCAAATAACTTATGACCTGTTGCAACAATAATTGAACCAACCTGAAGAGGAATTCTTTCTGATTTACCTCTAAGCTTAATAGCTTTCATATTACAAACTTTTACACAGTTACTGCATTTCGTACAGTTATCCATATCTATTACATAACTTTCAGGATAAGATTGTCCAAAAGGTCTGTATATTGCTTTTCGTGTTGAGAGACCGTCGTTCCAGTCATCAGGCACTTCTACTTCACAGACTTCCTTACATTTACCGCATGCAATACATCTTTCAGTATCGACATATCTAGGTTCTTTTTCAATGATTAAATTATATGTACCGGCTCGTCTTTCAGCTTCGATGACTTTAGAATTGGTTAATACATTAATATTTTCATTCCAGACAAGCTCATTTAAAATCGGATTTAAAAGACACATTCCACATTCTTCAGCTATTTTAACTGGAGAGAAAACCTTACCGATTTTCGCCATATGTCCTCCTATAGAAGGAGATTGTTCTATTAATGTTACTTTAGTTCCCTGTTTTGCAAGAGACAATGCTGCATTCATACCGGCAATTCCGCCACCAATCACTGCCACCTCATCAGGTGTTTGGCAGAAAATAGGATCAACTGCATCGGATTGTTTTACCTTTTCAATAGAAGCATTAATTAAGGTAATAGCTTTATGAGTTGCTTTTTCTTTATCTGAGTGAACCCAGGAGCATTGTTCACGAATATTGGCCATATCCATTAAATAAGGATTTAAAGGCTTTACATAATCCTGAAATGTTTTTTCATGACTTATGGGTGAGCAAGCTGCAATAACAACCCTATCCAAATCATGCTCAAAAATTGCATCACGAATTATTTTACGTCCATTGAGAGAACATAAATTTTCAAACTGTCCAATAAACTCAACATTCAAGGAAGCTCTAACTTCATCCAGATTTATAATATCTGAAATATTTCCACCACATTCACATAAAAACACGCCAACTTTTAAATCATCCCTCATTTTTCAACCTCCTTTAATTTCTTAATCACTGAATCAACTGGTGTTGTATGAGCCTTAACACCAATTACCTTATCGAAATCACCGCCCATTGCAATTGCGATAAACTGAGTTATATTTAAATGAATTGCCTTAAATTCTCTTCCTTCTCTTTTTGATATTAATGGTTGATATCTGTCAAATTGAATATGGCAATTAGGACATAAGTGAATCACAATTTCAACTTCTTCATCACATAAAGCATTCATTTTATCAGCAGTTGCAGTAAATGACAAATCAGGATTTGAATATCTTTGTCTAAAACCTGTTCCACAGGTAGCACGTTTAAAATCATACCAGCCTATACTTTTACATCCGCATGCTTCAACCAGCTCATCTAGAATATTTGGGTCTCTAAAACCTGCAATTGTATCTTCATAGTGAACTTTACAGTAATGGCATCCATGGTGAGTAGCTATTTTATATTCGCTTAAATCATATTTTATATGTTTTGGAATTTCAGAAATCTTATTATATAATATATCAACAACATGAAAAATATTTTCTGTTGGAAGCAAATCATCTTTTTCATATTTTAAATGACTTAAATCATTTTCTTCAAACAATTGATTAATATGGTTTCTCAAATCATCTTTCTTATTTAATAATTTGACTGATTTTTTATTTATTGCATAACATGTTGCACACATCATCACAAGATTTGGCCTGCCCATATCCTTTGCTATTTTAAAATTACGGGCACCAATAGCTGACGTGTCAATTTGATTAAATACATCAGAATAATGGCCTAAACCAGTACAACAAGTTTGTTTTTCAGATATTGCATAATCAATGCCCAATTTATCAAAAACGAATTTTGTTGATGATTCAACACCAGGATATTCTACACTAACAAGACAACTTCTAAATAAAAGTATTTCTTTATCAGGAATTTGTTTCATTATTTTTCCTCCTGAGAATCTCTTATTTTTTCAATTTTTTCTTTAAAACCTGTTATTGTTAATATTAAACTTACTTCATCAATAACATCTTGAGGTGGCATTAAAGGTGGATTTAAATCTAATTCTTTACGTATTTGATCTAAATTTTGTCTAAAGTCCCACCATCCAGGAACATCACGGTCAATATCCTCAAAAAATATTTCAGGAATTGCTCCGATAGCTGCTGTGAAATATGAATCTGCAAAACCCATATATTCATATAATTTATCATATCCTATTTCTTTTGAAATTGCAAATTGTTTGAGTATTTGATTTACTTCACATACACTATTACCAACAGGACATACACTATGACATGTATAACAATAAAAACAATTCCAAATTAAATCATCTTCTAAAATTGATTCATCACCGTCTAAAACTCTTTCGATGATTTCTCGAGGATTATAATCAGAGTGCTGTGCTGCAGGACAAGTGGATGTGCACATCCCACATTGCACACATTTTAATACCCCTTCATCTTTGGAGTTTTTTACATCATTAATGATTTGCTCTGCAAAATCAATTGGTGAATCTTCAATATTCTGTTTTGAAGTCATTAAATTACCTCATAATTTAAATTCGCCATCTTTAATCATTTTCTTTAGTTTAAGTGATAATTTATTAGCTCTTAACCTATCTGATTGTCTGCATATAATAGGAATATTAACACCTTTACCGTTTATTTCTAAATCAGCACTTCCCGTATTCATGTCAAAGGAATTATGTGAGCAGAAATTAGCACACATCCCACAACCAAAACAGCGACTTAAATCCAGGTTCTGATTTGAAAATGCATTTGTTGGACAGATTTTTTCGACTTCACATGAATTACAGTTTGAACAATTATCCTTATTATATTTAGGTCTTAAATCATAATCTTTCCATAATTCATAGTAATTGGTTTCGGTTAATGGTAAATGACGACCTTTAATATCTGCAACAGGTAAATTAACATCACTATCTTTAATAAGTAAATTATTATAAATTTCTTCTGTCAATACTGGAATTGGTATAGCTACAGTATTATATATTTCTCCGCCTTCACCGGTTTTAAATCCTCCAAAGTAATAAGGATTCATTTGAGTTAAATCCCCGGAAAGCATTAAATTTGGTTTCTGTGGATTTGACCTTGTACCGTCACCTAAAATAAAGGCTTCAGCATCATTTAACAATACCTTTTTGCCTGTTTTAATGACATTATGCGGTATATCATTTTCTAAAGGATTTATCTCTCCACATCCGGAAAATGTCAATCCAGAAAGGTTGCCTTCAAGAGGTGTTGCGGCAAATATTGATGATATTGCTTCACTACCCGGATTTGTAAATGCAGTATAGTTTTTAAATGCCATACGGGATCCTACAATTTGAGCCCTATTGATATCCTCACGTGTAATTGTGTTTTCTATAGTTTTACCATCTACACTTTCAACTCTTACATCAATAGGTTTACCTTCCATTATCTCTTTTAATAAAAATCCTCCACCATAGTTTTTATCGTTTATAGAGTGTGTTGTTCCATGCAATATTACATCGACTTCACCTAACCATTCATTGGGACAAGGTCCTGCAAAAGCAGGAACATCATTTAAATAAACTTTATCTGCCCTTATGAATTCACCAGGTTCACTTACAATAAAATTAAGAATTGCTGCTGTTCCGCTCATTACCCCGCAGGTTCCGGTTGTAACAACATCAACTTCTTCAAAACTTGGGGCGTTATCTTCTTTTATGAGCTTTTTAAACTCTTCAGCAGTGAAAATGTTAGCTTCACCATTATCAATCTTTTCATTGATTTGATTTATATCTCTCTTTTTCAATGTAAAACCTTCTAATAAATTATTATAGAAAAAAATCTTAGGCATATATAAAGGGTTAATATAACAATAGTTATTTTTCATATATAAATATTTCTTTTACTAATTAATTTTTCCTACAGTATCTCCCCTTAAACCCTGTCTTAAAGTTTCAAGAGAAGTTATATCATCACTAGAAACATTTCCTAAATTAACAGTATTTCCAAGCTTTAAAATAAAAAAGACCTGCTGGTCTTTATTAGGAGCTTCCCACAATATTTTATCTCCATCAAAATTATCTAAAATATAATCGATTTCATCCTCTTTAGCATTACCTGATGCATCAAAAATTCCGATGTTTTTTCCACCTTCCCTTGCCTCAACAATAATTAGAGATGAACCTGCATCGAGTTCTGATTGCATATGTTCAATTCTTTCATCTAATGAAAGTTCCTTATCCAAAGTCGGATCTTTTTTACCAACTTCAGAAAGAACAATGAAACCTTCTTCTTTAGCCTTTCTAATTGATTCGAGTTTATCCTCATGAGCCAAATTAATGGAACCGTCTGATATTTCAATAGCCGGAAAACCTAATTCATGAGCTCTTTTAAAGAATTCATCTAATTTATCATTCATATAAGCTAATTCAAACAAAGTCCCTCCGGTATATGGAATAATATCATGAGCTTTATACATTTCCACTTTTGCTTTAATAATATCCCCATCATGAATTATGGATGTTCCCCAACCAAATTTTAAATAATCAACATACTCTCCGGAAATATCCATTAAACTTTCAGCAGTTTCAAGGCCTAAACCTTTATCCAAAACCATGGTAATGCCTTTACTTCTTGGCTTTTCCTCTCTCATATTTAATAAAAAATCAAATGCTTTCAAACTATCACAGTCTTTTGTAATGTATTTTAAATAATAATATATAATAAATATGTTATAAAATTATTTGATTTTAATATTGGAAAAAATATTTTAAAAATAATAATAATATAATATTATATGCATTTTGAAGAAATAAATATTGACCAAACACATATCCGATTAAAAAGTGATTTGGATAATATTAATTTAAAACAATATATTTTTAGAATTAGAAATGAATTAAAAACACATATTGCTCGAAACCCTGATTTTTTAATATCAATTGAGCCTTTAAAGTACAAAACTGAAAATTTAAGTCCAATCGTTTTAAAAATGTATGAATCCTCTGCAAAAGCAGATGTTGGACCTATGGCATGTGTCGCAGGAACAATATCTGAAATGAGTCTGGATTATTTAATTGAAAATGGAAGTAAATGTTCCATTGTTGAAAATGGTGGAGACATAGCCATTATTAATGATCAAGAAGTTTTATGCGGAATTTATTCAAACAATGAAATTTTAGGAAATAAAATTGCATTTAAAATAAAAGCCAGAAAAAAACCCTTAGGCATATGTACATCTTCCGGAAAAATTGGTCATTCAATAAGCTTCGGGTCATCCGACAGTGTCAGCGTCATTTCTAAAAGCCCTTCAATAGCCGATGGACTTGCAACAAGAATAGCTAATGAGGTTAGAGGTGATGACAGTGAAAGTAAAGTTTCAAATGCATTGGAATGTGCGGAAAATTACAGGGAATTTTACGACGGGGTTTTAATTATATCAGATGAAAATGTTGGAACTGTAGGCAAACTGCCAAAAATCGTTGAAAGTGATGAATTTACAGTTAAACATTAAAAAAAAGTTTTAAAAAAGAAAATTAAGCCATGTTAATTTCTTTTTCTGAACGTGTAACTAAATCTGCTAAAGAATTGCATACATTATCAGGTATTGAATTTTGGTCTTTATCTGCAATTACTTCTGAAATAATTTTACACAGAACAAAAATCGCATGTTTATGCTCTGCTTTAGTTTTATGAATATGGTGTGGACTTATTTTAAGTGATATGTATTCGCTACAATCATTAGTTATTTGATTATCCTCTGCTAAGTATTTTAAAACGTAAACCAAAAATTGATGTAATTGTATCATTTCATCCTTATACATATTATCTGACCTATAATAAGTAAATTAATCCTATAATTATTAGAATTAATAATAATTATTTCTTCTTTTTTTATGTAATACTATAATATTATTTTTAATCATATTTAAATATTAAGTTATTTTTTAAAAATTAGAAATATAATATACCCAAATTTAGAAAAGATAACAACTTATTTGATTTAAAAAATTTTACAGATTAAAATTATTTTATTTTTTGTTATTAAAACATACCAAAGAGAATTTTATCTGTTTTTTTCCTAAAAATACTCAAATTTAAAAATATGGGATAATTATTAATTCTTTATCTTTAAAATACAAGAATACTGCGAAAAAATAAGTTCATATTTTATTTGTAGAATTTTTAAAAATTTCCAAAAAAAGACAATAATCATCTTCACGTGTGAAATTCTCATATATTTTCTCTACACAATATTATAACTTAACCTAAAATGAGTAAATTGAAAAAAAAGGAAAGATAAAAGAATTTATATATAACTTTCATCTTTTTTTCTAAAGTGTGCTTGCGGGTGGTCACATAATGGACAAACTTCTGGAGCTTCTTTTCCATAATGGATGTATCCGCAATTATTACATTTCCATGCGATTTCTTCGTCTTTTACAAAGACTTTACCTGCAGCAATTTTATCGGACAATGCATTGTATCTGTCTTCATGAGCTTTTTCAGTAGCTGCAGCAGCATCGAATAAATCAGCTATATCATTTAAGCCTTCTTCACGAGCAGTTTCAGCAAATTCTTTATACATTACAGTCCATTCTTCATGTTCACCAGCTGCAGCATCAGCAAGGTTATCGGTTGTAGGAGGTACTTTACCGCCATTCAATAATTTAAACCAAACTTTTGCATGTTCTTTTTCATTATCTGATGATTCTTGAAAAATTTCTTTAATTTCAACATAACCGTCTTTTTTAGCTTGAGAAGCATAAAATTCGTATTTAACACGTGCTTGAGATTCTCCTGCAAGTGCAGTTCTTAAATTTTCTTCAGTTTTTGTTCCTTTTAAATCTGCCATTTTATCATCTCCAAAATTTAGATGAGTATATTATTAATTAACTTTCTAGTAATATATACTTTTTCAATATCTGTCAAAATGAACCTTGGATTCATCATACCTGAGGGTTGTTTTGCCTTCACCTAAAGGGTTTCCAATGCAAATCACAGCAAATGGAATACAATAATCCGGAATATTCAAATATTCCTTTAACTTTAATGATCTATCTTCAATAGGATGAAATCCTAACCAGACTGCACCCAAACCCTCCCAGGTTGCCTGAAGCAGAATATTTTCACAGCATGCTCCCAAATCCTGTTGAATCATTGATGTGATTTTTGCATCATTCAGATTTCCCAATACTACTATTAATTTTGATGCAAGTCTTGCGGGTTTTGCAAACTTGTGCATCTGTGAAATGGCTTTTTTATCCTCTTCATTTTCAATGACAATAAATTCCCAAGCCTGCTGGTTGCATGCGGATGGTGCCTGCATACCTGCCTTTAAAATATTTTCAATCTGACTGTCTGTTACTTCAACATCTGAATATCTTCTAACGGAATATCTTTCAAAAATAGGATTCATGTTAATATATAAGGCATCACTCCATTAAGTCAATTTCCATCAATTAAATCAAATACCCAATTAATAATCTTAATATCTATTGACAAATATTAAATTTAGTGAAAGAAAAAGTCAATATTTTTAATATTATGTGAAATTTGCATGAATTGGGGTAGGGCAGTCTACATCAAATCACTGTTTTTTGTCATAAATGATTTGTTCTATTTCACGGTTGGCATAAGGAAAATCATTGACATCAGTCAAGATATGAATCTGATCTCCATAGTTAATTTTGAAATCTTCACGGGCAATAACATAACTGCCGTTTCTAATGACAGACACTACAATAGAATTTTTAGGAAACGGAATGTTTTCAATTTCAACTCCAATGTATTTGCACTCCAGAGGAACCACATACTCTGATAAAACATGCTTTGAAGGTTCAGGAGTGTATTCATGCTGACGCTTGTTCAACAGTCTTTCCAAAAGGCTCTCGTAAATCGGTTCATTGCCAAGTAAAGTCGGTACAATATAAGCTATTAAACAGACCACAAGCATTGCAACCAAAGATTCTGTAGAACCGCTCATTTCGGATAAAAGAACTATTCCTGTAATAGGAGATCGGATAGTTGCTGTGAAAAATCCCGCCATTGAGATAATGATAAATCTATAGATTAATACATTGTCAAGACCACATATTGGAATAAAAATAGATGCAAAAATAGCTCCAATATAAGCCCCTAAAACCAAAATAGGTAAAAATATACCACCAGGAGCACCTGAAGAAAATGAAAATATGGAAAAAACATATTTACCGACAAAATAAATTAAAAGCAAGGTTAAAGATGGAACAGCAACATCAAATAATCCCAACATATAATGTCCGCCGCAACTTATTTCAGGCATTAGTAAAGCTATTACACCAGAAACTAAAAATACACTTACGAATTTAACTTCCAAACTCAAATTAGGTATTTTAGCCCATAAATCTTCTGCCTTTATCATGCCCACATTATAGGCATAACCTAAAAATCCTAAAATCAAACCAAGCACAATCAACAGCCAGTAAGAAGAAAGAGGAATATTGGATATTGGAAATGTAAGTGCAGTAGACTGACCAAAAATCATTTTAGAAATGAAATCAGAAACAATAGCTGACACTAAAGCTATGAAAACCAAAGTCTTATCAAAGCCATGGTTGATTTCTTCAAGAATAAATATAACTCCAGCCAATGGAGCATTAAAAGCAGCCGTAATACCAACAGCAGAACCGACAAGAATCAGTCTAAGCTCATCAGTTTTTGATTCATTAAATAATTTAGAAACTCCTTTTCCTGCCATAGCACCGATTTGAACAGATGGACCTTCAGGCCCAAGAGACAAACCGCCGAGAGCTGTAAAAACACCACCGACAATTTTAGCAAACAAGGTCTTATACCAGTTTACATCCAAAAATCCTTTAGTCTCGGCATTGACATGAGGAATACCGCTTCCCATAGCATCCCTTTCCCATCGCATCAGATAAGCTGTCAGTAAACCTAAAATAATTAAAAATACAAAAAATAATACAATATAGAAAATATTTCCATTAATGATGGTTAAATAATGTCTTAAAATGTCTTCAGAGCCATTTAAAAGAAACCTATATAAACACACCATCAAACCGGAAAAAATACCAACTAATATGCCCTGTATTGTTAGTTTAAAAATATGTCTTGGGTTTTCAACAATTGACCTAAAGGTTTTTTGTACTTCTTTCATTAATTATACTTTTTAATCATCATGAATTAAATAATTTATTTTTTTATATTATTTTTCCCTAATTGAAAAAAAACCTCAACAATTACTTTCTTCTAAATAACGGCAACGCAAGTAAAACTAACAGCAAAACAAACACAGGGTTTCCGGAGGCATTTTTTGAAAAGCTTGGATTGAATTTTCCATGAAGATTTTCTTTTGAGCCATTGCTGTTGTCTGAGTATGTTAGATTAATATTTGAAGATAAATAATAGCTACCCTCCAAAAATTCAATAGTTACATTATTGGAATTAATAATAAAGCTAAAATATGAATTATTCAATTCAACAATATGGGTTTCACCAAATATGCTGTATGCAACCTGACCGGATAACACGGGATTACTGTTTTCATCAAAAACATAACCTTCAACCAAATAACAAGCATCATCCAATTTTGATATTTCTGCAACAATATGTGTTTTTAAAGGAATTATAGTTAATTTAGTGGCATTATTTGATTTAGCATATTTTCTATTTCCTTCAAATGAGAATAAAACATCATAAGTACCAGGATAGAATTTAGACACATCAATATAAACGTTTCCTTCAGAATCTGTCGTTAAATTATACTTATTGAGAAGTAAGTTATCTGATTTAACGATATTTACATATACATTTTCATCACTGACGGGACTGCCATCAGCGCCAGCTAAATTAATAGCTATTGAATGATTTTCCAGTGCTTTGAATGTTAAATTATCAGATGTAATGACTGTATCCAAAATGTTTGCTGTGAATGCCTTTAAACAGACATGAGCATTTGAAAGATTATAATAAACCAATGCAGATGCAAAACCCTTATACAAAACAGTGTTGTTTGAATGTAAATCATACCAGACTACCCCATCAGGACTTACGAAAGACTGATTGAAATCAGTTGAGACATTAGCTATCCATTCATCAACATCACATTCAATAGCAATAGGATACAATAAATTAGGTGTAGTCAGCTTGACAACAACCTTAAAAATATCATTTGCATTTAAATCCACCAATTCATCCAGTTTAATGGTATTATAACCCGGATTGTGGATAGTGCCCTTTTGAGTATAAGCTAAATTGTCATTAACATAAATGAATGATTCGTAAAGAGAATCCGGTGAAAAAGTATACAAACTAAAAGCTGCCAATGGATTACTATTATTTGATTTGAATTGATTTGCAAACCATGCAGTCTCATTATTGAAACCTAAATTAACAAGAGAACCCTTATAATCATAAAAATAGTTTTCCCTGTAATTATCCACATCCTCAAGATTAACTACGGCAAAAGGAATGTTTTCTTTTGAAAGAGTCATGTCATAATAGGAGATGTAATTATAACCGCCCGCTTCCTCATAAACAGTTGCATTTAATTTTTTAACATAAGCACTTTCACCATAACTATTTTTTAATATGAATGCACCATCGGGAATATTTTCACCAAATTTAGATCCCAGATAATTATCATCCCATCCAACTAATGCAACGGCATGTGAAGAAAATGTCGGCAGTGAATTGAATGGTGAAATTTCACTGTAATAGTAGGTTCCATTAATCATATATATTTCGGAATCATGCATCTTATATCCGATAACAACGCTACCGTATTCCAAAATTGCACGTTTCAACTGATCATTATCCATTACAGGCAGAAATACTACATCCTGAACATGTTTAACAACAGGCAAATCAGTTGGAGATATGATAGAGGCAGGATTAAACGGATCATCACTGTCATTAACCGGACCTGACCAGCGAGACCAGTATGCAAGGGTTTTTTCAGTCCCACCTCCAAAATTAGGAACCAATACCCATCCATGTTCAGCATATTTGCCCATAATATTTTTCTGATTATTTTCAGAAAAGTTGTACAATTTATTTTCATGGATTAATAAATAAGTCTCCAAAGCTGAAACTGAAGCGAAAGCCCAGCAGGTACCTGTATTCAATTGATTTTTAACAGGCGAAACATAAGATACATTAGTTCCGTTTTCTAAAGTAACATTTCTTGAATCATAAGTGGCAGGAAGCTCATAACTGTCATCCAATACCTTATCAAAAACCATCGGCCAAAAAGTAGTATAAATTATATCCTCATCACCCATACATGTATTATTTTCGAAACCATATTCTCCGCTAATTGAGTTATTAATGAATTTAGAATTACTTATATAATGTTCATATTGGATAAATGCTATTGCACCTCCAAAAGGTGTTTTGGCATTAACGGAATTATTTATAAATCCACATCCATCAATTGAATTTACAGCACACAGGCTATAAATAGCACCTGAAGCATTAAACACATTATTATTAATAAAAAGAGAATCTTTAAAATCGGTTACTGAATATTCAACAAAAACAGCCCCTGCTACTTGCGCAGCATTATTTATAAAGGAACAGTTAACAAATTGAACATTTGAATAATCTAAAAAAACGGCTCCTCCACAAGTAGCTGAATTATTAATAAAAGTACAATCAACAAAAGAAATATTCGTTGATTTGGTTAAATATACTGCACCCCCGTTTCCGCTTGAAAATCCATTTTTGAAAGTTATATTGTGCAGTACAATATCATGAGCAGATGTAAAATTTAAAATCCTTGATTCGATTAATGCATCTAAATAATGGCCATTACCTTCAATAGCTATTGATTTATTAATTTTAATTTCTGAAGTGGAATTATCGGAGAAATAATTTTCAGTTAAGGATATGGATTGACCAACCTCGACATTATCAATCTGATTTTGTAAATCAGAAAAGGTCGCCATATCTGATGTATCATTATTAGCGGATACACATGACAAAGAAACGAATAAAAGAAATATGACATGACAAAGAAACGAATAAAAGAAATATGATTAATAATAAAAAATGTGTTTTTAAAAATATTCTCACCATATTATAATATATTATATATTTACAATATAAATAATTAAATGAATTTATATCTATCACATTCACAATTAAAAAATTGAAGCATACAATAAACTTTAAGAATATCTGTGAAAAATAACCCTAAAATCAGAAATCGGGTTATTAATCACATGAAATATTTTGTCATACATTTCTTTTTTGTGCAAAAAGAATTATTGCAAATAAAAAAGGCATATGTCCCACCCTGCCTCCCTTGATAATGGAATACTTTCCATTAACTGTTTTGACCATATACCTGATTATTTGAAAATACACATCGTTTCATCCTTATTCATATCGTGATACAATTCTGCTGAGGTATCTTCATCGAAGTCTATGACCTGTATCATATCATATATCTCATCATTTAACTTGGGATTTATATCTTTTAGAATATTTGGATAGTCATACAGCATTTCACGGTTGAATTCCAGTTTTTTATCATTTTCAAATAACGCACCATAGTATATTTCTGCTTCAACTAAATCCTGAAACATATGGCTTCCAAAAGACAATTCCGGCATATAACCAACTTCGCTATATGACTCCTCAAGAATT
Source organism: uncultured Methanobrevibacter sp. (assembly GCA_902771225.1). GTDB lineage: Archaea > Methanobacteriota > Methanobacteria > Methanobacteriales > Methanobacteriaceae > Methanocatella. The sequence continues at coordinate 14,473 of CACXWH010000043.1, forward strand.
GCTGTAAAATGGCTGATATCTGCAAATACTACGGGAATGCCTAATTCCGGAGAAGACGTACCAATTCTTCCAGGAACTATTAAAATAGCTGTTTTGTCATTGTTTTTGCAATATGTATTGACATCACTGATTATTCTAGGGATTGAGCTTTTTTTAGCATATGGATATTCATAATACTTATGCGGATCAACATAACAGATTGTATCGATTTTGTTCTTTCTTGACATTCCCATTGAGGATTCCTTAATATGGAAGAAAACATTTTTATCTTCAGGCATTTCAATAGCTTCGTTATTTACTGAAACCTGAAGCGGACGGCATTGCAGCAGATTTATATTGAAAGAATTGTCCTCCCCAACATTGACTGTATATTCAATGTCAACAGGATAATCATATGCAGTTTCCAATGTATTTAAGATTTCCTTCATGTTATCAATGAATTTCTGGTTTTTAACAATTCCTTCACAATTGACAAAGACTATTTCACGGCGTTGGCCGCGTTCACGAAACATTCTTTCCGCTTCGCGGTCATGTTCAACCAAAACTTTCTTTGAATATCTTGGAATTACATCCAAACCGTCACCGACAGGAATATCATGCAAACTATTGGCTTTAAAATCTATTACATCCAGATAATGTTGAGAATATCTATGTTTTTCTTTTATGTCCTTCATTAGAGTTATTTCAGGCTTATCAAGATTGATGATTCTGGGATAATCTTTTTTTGTCCTGTCAACAGCTTTTGTACCAAGACCCATAACAAGTCTCAACATACCTTTGGTATTGTCCATATCCGGAAGCGGTGAATATGGACTGTATGAAAACCCTACGCCTGCGGCAGTTGGGAATAAATAGTCTCCATGATAGGAACCTGAAACCCTTTGAACCAGAAGAGCCATCTGTTCATCTGTATCATCCAAACCGTTCAATTTCCGGTATTCCAATGCAGAAATATTCATTGTACTTGAATAAACTACTTTTACCGCTTCTTCAAAGGCAGCTAAACGCTCTTCAAGAGTACCTCTGTTTACACAGAATACTGATTCATATTTTCCTGCAAATGCATTTCCGAAACCGTCTTCAAGAAAACTGCTTGACCTGACAATAATAGGGTTCTGTCCAAAATAATCAAGAATATGTATAAATTCCTTTTTAATCTGGTCTGAAAAAGTACCGTTTTTAAGAGCTTCTTCCAACTCTTTTCCATATTTATAATATCCATCTTTGGTTCTCTGTTTTACCCGAAGATCCCATAAGTCATTTGAAACAATGTATGTATAAAATAAATCGGAACCGATGTAAAATGAATCATCAGGTTCAAAATTACTGTATATCTCCGGACGGTCTTTTTCAATAATTTTTCTTGCAAGCAGCATTCCGCATGTTTTACCACCTACCAATCCGCTGCCTACTCGGCGATTGTAAATCGTGATATAATCTTCAAAAGTAAAGTATTCCCTGATTTTAGAAAGCATCTTTTCGTCCTTCGTCATCATTAACTCACATATTTTATTACACTCATCATCGATGTTTTTGCCTTCTTCATGCTCTCTTTTTACTTGAAGCATATATCTTTCCCAACTGTCTAAAGTCTGTTCATTTTGATATTTATCAGAATTGATAGTCTTATAATATTTACTAACTTCCTGACCGTCCTGCAGAACTTTAACAAAACCTGTTGTCGGATTGAATTTATGTCCTAAAAACATTGTTTGAGAGTATCTGTTCCATACTTTTAACGGAGTGACATAAACTTCTTCTGCAGAATTAGAGTATACATTTAAGAGCAATTGTGTCGTTTCACGAATTTTAGCAATAGCTTCATATGAATGTCTTCCACGAAGAATAGGGAAATATGCTACAGTATCCAACTGGAATAAAAATGGACAGGTAACTTTAAAGAAATTACCCATCATTAAATCTGTTGACCAAACCGCCTGAAGGTCACTTAAACAGTCGAAAACATAAAATGCGTCAAAACCCTCTTTTTCTATTATCCTGTGGACTTCCAAAGTAAATGTTTCAAATTGCTTATATGGATCTACCTGATATATTTTAATCCCATCGCGTTCTATCATACAAAACTCTGTGTCAGGATTATTCTGTTCAATTTCAAGCAATTTAAAATCTTTTTCAGTCATTTCTATTAACGGATGATGATTAGCAAAGCGAATGTATATTAAATTTCTATTGTCTTCTTTTGCCTGTTTTACATAAGGATTAACAAAGTAAGAAAACTCATTTAAATTTGTAACATTCCATACTACATTATCTCCTAAACGAATATTATCTAAAGCTTTATCAAGCCCGGGAATTCCTGATTTAATTCTATCGAATGCGGCCATAATAATATCTCCTTAAAATTGATTTTTAATTCCTCACCATCGGTACTCCAGTTAATTGTGAAGCTTCCATCGTTAATGCAACAAGGTCTTGACGTTCAAGATTTTCTATATCCGTATTTCCTGCCTGCTGGGTTAAAGACGTTACTTCCTGGGTCATTGCTTCAATATAATTTGCAACTTGCTGACCTTTTCTTACAGGATCCAATCTTCTTCTAAGTACCCTGTCCTGTGTTGCAATTCCTTTCGGACAAATACCTTCAGAACAAGACTGGCAAACTTTACAGCCTACAGATATCAGCGCGGATGTGGCAATATACACTGCATCTGCACCTAAGGCTATTGCTTTTGCCACATCTGCTCCAGATCTTATTCCGCCTGCAGCTATAAGACTTACTTCATTTCTTAAATTAATGTCTTTAAGAGCATCATCAGCTTTTACTATTGCTTCTATTGTAGGAATACCTGCATGTTCTGTAACCACTTCAGGTCCAGCACCGGTTCCTCCTTGCATACCATCAACTACAATTATGTCTGCACCGGCTTTTGCTGCAATTTTTACATCCTGCTCTACTCTACCGGATGCGAATTTTACAATAATCGGTATTTTCCAATCCGTGATTTCCCTTAATTGATTAATTTTCATACCCAAATCTTCTGGTCCTACAATATCCATGTGTCTTGCAGGACTTAATGCTGAGGTTCCTTCGGGGATATTACGAACTTTAGCCACTTCTGCAGTTACTTTATGAGAAAGCAGATGTCCTCCCATACCTGATTTTGCACCTTGACCAATTTTTATTTCAACAGCTTCAGCATTGTTTAAATAGCTGGCTGAGACTCCAAAACGACCTGATGCATATTGAGCAATTAATTTATCAGCATAATGCCTTTCTTCAGGAAGCATTCCTCCTTCACCTGTATTGGATATTGAACCTACTTTACTGCTTCCAATAGCTAATGCAATTTTTGCTTCCTTACTTAATGCACCGAATGACATTGCCCCAATCATGATAGGAGTATCTATTTCAATCGGATTTTCTGCAAATCTATCTCCAAGCACTACTGAAGTTTTGCATGCTTCTCTGTATGAATCTATTGGAGGTCTTGATACCTGAGCAGGCAATATGCTTAAATCATCAAATGTTGGGATTTTTCTGGTTAATCCGCAACCACGTACTTTATATGAACCTGTTTGGCTTTTACGTTTAATTTCCACCATTGTTGAATTTGACCATACTCCTCTACCTTCATCAACAAGAGGCCTGACATATATCGCATGTGTTGGACACATTTCTTCACAGATTTTACATCCTACACAATTTTCCTGATGTATTGGCAGTGGTTCATCGTTAATTACTTCATATACATCATGCGGACAATTTGAATAGCAGCTATAACAGTTTTTACATGAGGATTTTTTAGGATTGTCACATAAATACCAGCAGCAGCCCGGTCTATCATTATTCTGCCTACATATTTCTATTTTTCGCTCAACAGTAAATGACATTTAATCCACCCCCTCTCCGATATTTTTTAACGGTTTAAATACAGGACAAACTGAATATTTTGTTCCGCCTGATTTAATAACCTCATCAATATCACTTGTTATCTTTGCATAAGGTTTCCAAGCCAAATAATCTTCTTTATCAACAATAAGTGCATCAGTTACAATGTCATTAGTTAATAAATAGTCCAATAATGTTGTTACAATGGAACCGTCTTGACCTTGACTATGCTTTAAAGATTTAACAGAGAATACTTTTATAAAGTTACCTATTGCTTTGGAATTGTCGTTTCGTAAATTTTCAGGAATAAAAGTCCTTGGACAAACTGCAAAGCACACATGACAATCCTCAGGGCATTCTCCTTTCATTATTGGTTTTGTATCATCAATTGTTATTAAATCGTCAGGACATGCATATTCACATGCTCCACACAGCACACATGCTCCAATATCGATAACATTTGATTTTAAATCCAAGAATGAAGATTGGGAGATTTCTTTTGCGATTGAATCATCGGATTTAGTCCTTTGGTATAATACAGGGCGAGCCAAAAATTCTCTTTTTTCTATCTCTTCAAGATTTTTGTTTATTTTAGTTTCTGCAATTTTATTCAGTAAACTGAATTGTGATTGTGAAAACTCTTTAGCTTCAATGAAATTCTGTTCTAATGCCCCCTCAAAAATTTCCTCTCCTTTTTCAGTTCGGATTATTAATGTTGACCAGCCATCTTGTGATCCTATAGAACCTATTGAAATATCTGATGTTTCTGATGTCAGTTCAACACATATATTACAATTTTTCCTGATAATTGTTTTTGCTACTGACAAAGGTATTTTTACAGTTTCTCTGGTTTTTAATAATAAAAATACAAAGCCTTTTTCAATTTGAAATTTTTCAATATCCTCCATTTTTAAATCATACTCTTTTAAGAGATTTTCAAAGTATTTATATGAAAAATTCTCCATACAAAATAAGCCCAGTTTAACATCAATAGGGCTATCAGTATAATGCTGGAGTTTGGATGCTGCCATAATTTCACATGGTGTTCCAACCATGGCTATTCTATGTTCACTCATTTTTTTAGCTCCTATTGTATATTAACAATTTTTTTAAAATTTGCATAATCTTTATCGGTTAGTTGAAAACCGTATTCTGTTAAAGTTTCTTTTAGCTCACTTATGTCTTCAGGAGTGGTTTTTTCCATAGTAGCATTTTTTCCTAAACTTTTCACGTCCCCCAGAACAAATATGCTTCCTCTCATAATTGATTCACCAACGTCATCGGTTACATCACCAAGTATTATGAGTTTACCTCCCATCATAAGCAGACCAGTCATAAATCCGCTGTTTCCACCGATGATTACAGTTCCGCCTTTCATGATTTCTCCAGTTCTTGATCCAGTATTTCCTTTTACTATTACTGTTCCACCATAGATTCCCTGTCCTGCACCATCACCTGCCGTACCTTCTATGATTAACTCTCCTTTAGTCATATTGTCTCCAGCAAACCATCCTGCATTTCCGTTGATATGTATTTTTGCTCCGTTAACCATCGTTCCAACAAAATAACCTGCAGAACCATTAATTTCTATATCAACTTCCTCGGTTAAACCCGCACAGATATTGTGTTTGGATTCCGGATTATCAATAAGTAGTTTATCATGATGTTGGGCCTGTTCTTTTATGGTACGATTCAATTCTTTTTCAGCCATATAATTTGCATCAATAACGTATTCTTTCATAGATAAACCCCCATTAAATGGTGTAAGCTCTTGTTTCACCAGGATATATTTGTTCTATTTGATTAGAATCTGTGACATCATGCAATGCCATTTCTTCTGAAGCTATTGCAAAAATTTCATCAGTTTCTACCATTACACCAGGCCTGAGACCAAGTTTATCCTTTGCAATACCAATACCATTAGGTGTTCCCACCAATATTGAAAAAGGACCGTCCAAATCAATTACTGCCTGATCAAGTGCTTCTTCTAATTTATATCCTTGATTAAGTTTATCGGCCATATAATGAACGATGCATTCAGTATCATTAAATGACTCAAAAATATGGCCTTTTCTTTCCAATGGATCCCTTATTTTCCAGTAATTGGTGATTTGACCATTATGCACTACAGTTATATCCGGTATGATGTAACTTTGATACGGATGTGCATGATAGCGGTCTACACCACTTTCAGTTGCAAAACGGGTATGGCCGATACCATGTGTTCCCATTCGATTTGGAACATCAAATCTATCAGCAATGTCTTTTACTTTTCCGGTGTCTTTTATCATTTCAAAAGAATGTGAACCATTGATAACCCTTATATTTTCCAAATCATCTATTTCCCTTATACAAGGCTGTAAAAGAGAGAATTCATCCAATGCGATTTTACATTTGTAAATATCTGAACCGCCTACAGATTCAATTAACTGTTCTTCATATATAGGACTAATTTGATTTAATAATGATTTTAAATTATCTAAAGTTCCTCTTTTCCTTCCTACTTCAATATTTAATTGATAATAATTTTCAGGAAAGTCTAAACTACCATAGATTGCATAACCTGCTGAATCAGGACCTCTGTGCTGAAGAGATTCCAACATTGATGTTAATGCTTCTCCTACATGGTGAGTTTTTTTATCTTTGTATATTACACCTGCTATTCCACACATTTTTCTACCTCCAAAAAAACAAGCGGCGAATACACGTATTTTAAGTTAGTTAAACAAATCCCAATCAATAACTTAAGTTGATTTTATTCATCATATGCCTAATAAATAACATCCTAAAATTACCATATGCCTTAAAATAGTAATAATCATAAATTTTGATTCCAAATATGCCTTAATATAATTCCAATAATTCTAAAATTACCCATATGCCTTAATAAAAAAATAATTCTAAAATCTCAAAAACTACTTAACTCCAATATACATATATTCATCACTTTTAGTTCAATTTTTTAATTTTTAAACCTCCATATAATTTAAAATTAATTGGTGGACAAAATTTGGCCACCAATTAAAGAAAGGAATAATTTTATACGTTTAAATACTCATCTCTTTCATAATCAAATACCTGTATTCTGTAAGCATCCCATTCAGCTCTTTTAATCTTATAGAATTGATTAAATACGTTTTCTCCCAATGCATTTTTAACTACTTCATCTTCTTCTAATGAATGATATGCTTCCCATAAACTAGTTGGTAGACTGCTGATTCCTTTTTCGATGATTTCTTCTTCAGTATATGCGAATAAGTTTTCTTCAGTAGGTTCACCAGGGTCAATTTTATTATCCATACCGTCTAAACCTGCTTCAAGCAATACTGCAAATGCTAAGTATGGATTACATGATGGGTCAGCTGATCTGCATTCAATCCTTGTACCTAATCCTCGGGATGCAGGAATTCTCAATAATGTTGATCTGTTTTTAAATCCATAAGCTATGTAACATGGCGCTTCATAACCAGGCACTAAACGTTTATATGAGTTAACGGTCGGAGATAAGATTGATGATAAAGCTGGTGCATGTTTTAATAATCCACCAATGAAGTACAAAGCCTCTTGAGATATTTGATTTTCACCATCAGGGTCATAGAAAATGTTTTTCCCATCTTTGAATAAACTTTGATTACAATGCATTCCACTACCGTTAATTCCCAAGAATGGTTTTGGCATGAATGTTGCTTTATAACCTAAGTTATTTACTAAAGCTTTAACAGCTTCTTTAAATGTTATAACAGCATCAGCTGTTTTTAAAGCATCTGCATATTTAAAGTCAACTTCGTGCTGACCTGCTGCAACTTCGTGGTGACTTACTTCCACATTGAAATCCAATTTTTCTAAACCTAATACGATTTCTCTTCTAATATCAGTTCCCTGATCCAATGGTTCTACATCAAAGTACTCAGCTTCATCTGCAGGAATGTAATTTCCTTCCTCATCTTTTTTAATAATGAAAAATTCTGGTTCAGGACCCATATTAAATTGGTATCCTCTTTTTTCTGCTACCTGTAATGATTTTTTAAGTACTCCTCTTGGATCTCCGTCATATGGTTTTCCGTCTGTAGTAAAAATATCACATATAAATCTAGCTGTACCTTTTGACTCTGGCCTCCATGGAATTGTTGAGAAGGTGTCAATATCAGGTTTTGCAAGTAAATCACTATCATTAATTGAAGCTAATCCTGCTATTGATGATCCATCAAATAATAATCCGTCTTTTACAATATCTTCAACATCATCAGCTTTCTTAAGAGGTACTGCCATACTTTTTGGCAATCCATGTATATCTGAGAGTTCTAATTTTAAAAATTTTATATCATTTACTTCAATCGTCTTTATAATTTGATCTAATTTATTATCCTTTGCTGACATTTTTTCACATCATATTTTGAGTATATTCCCCATTTTGTTTAATAAATGGAAAGTGGAAAACCCTTTTGACTAAATGAATTTAATTAAATACATAGTCGGAAGGAAGTTTCCTTCCTACTAATAATATGCATTAAATAATATATAAATGTTTTGAAAAAATCAAAAAATAAAAAGTAAAATAAAGATTGTTCATGAATAATATTATAATATTAAATAAATGGATATTGAAGCTGAAACAGTGAAATAATGAGTATAACAAGAGAATATTGTTAAAACTGTAAATTATAGCCTAATTCTTAAAATTTGAATCTTTAATAAATCATACTAATAAATAAGGCTAGCCTTTACAATAAATAATGCACAATACATTCTAACTTCAATAGAATGTAATAACATTTTAGGCATTGAAATAATTATCAAAAAAAATTAGAGAATTCATAAAAAAAATGAATAAAAAAACTTTTCAAAAACTGTGAAACTTTAAGTTGGACACCGCTCCATAATAACAAAGAAACAGTTTAGTTAGAGCTTCTCCAAGTATTTCCACATTTTGCACATCTTATAAAATTAGTGGGAGCCTCATCAGCTGAACGTGTTTGTACTGTCCACCAGTAGCCTTTTGTTCCACCACATTTATAACAGGTTATTCTAGTTGTTGGCAGAGCCACATTATTATTATCAGTTACGATGACTTCTAAATCTTTATTTTTTTCTCCTTCAAATTTATATTGTTCTTCCAAGTCATTTTCAGTTAATGATTTTTCATAACCGCAACTGCATTTGATTAATCCATTTTCAGGCATCAGCATAGATCCGCAATTAGGACAGAATTCCATAAAATATTCACCAGTAGAATAGTAAGTAATTAAAAATATTTAAAGGTTATTATAAAAAAAGTAGAAAAAAAGTTTTAAAGTAGAGGCTTAACCCTCTACCATTATCAGCTTACCGGTCGACGGATCTTTATATACTTTACCCATTTCAGTATATCCTTGACCTGAACTATTAGAGGAATCTGGAGTTTCATTTAATTGTTGACCTTGATTTACTTCAGAAACACTTTTAATAGTTTGCATCACTTGCTGTTTTTCCTGTTGTGTCATATCTTCATTGAAAACTATGGACTGCATATTCCAACTGATAATTACAAAAACAAGAAAACCAACAGCAATAACAAGCATAGCATCAACCAAGTTAGCTGTACCTGCCATTGGATCTTCTTCAACACGACGAGATCGTCTTCTTTGTTTTTTACGAACCATTTGAATCACTGTTTATTCATATAATCTAAAACAGCATCAGACAAAGCATCTAAATCAGATAAGTAACGGTCATACCAACCGCTTCTAATCTTACCAATGACATAACATAATGCACCAGAACCAATACCAACAATTGTTGTGTTAAATGCAAGGGTTAATGATTCTGCAAGAGTATTAACATCACCAGCACCTAATGCTGCAAGACCCGGACCCATAGGAATTAAAGTACCCATTAACCCTAATGTAGGACCTACACGAGTAATAATGTCTGTTTTTTGCAATGTCTTATCAATTTTTTCTTCTTCATATTCGACTAATTTACGAGCCAATGCTTCTCTTGAATTTACATCCAAAGCAGAAGAACTGGCAATTTCGGATAAAACTTTTCTCTGAGATTTAGGGATTTCTGCACTTTCAATAACACTTTTAAGAGCATCAACAGAAGGAGCAGCGTTAATTTCATAAATTAAATCCCTAATGCTTCCAACAGGAACCTTTCTTCTAGAGGTATATTCTGATATTAATCCACCTAAAGTAATGATTGATATGATAACTATAATTAAAAGAATAACCAATACAGGAATGGTTAAACTTTGTGAAATAACATCTAAAGAACCTGTTAAAAATTCCCCACCAGGTATACTAACACTCATAATTTATCACCAATATATTATTCTAAAAGACTTTTACTTTTCTTACTTAAAAATACGCCAATAATCACTAAAACAACAATCATGAAAATTACTGCAATAATAGATTCAGGTGAATTCATTGTTAGATCTTTAAAATCTTTACTTAATGAACCTGCAATGTTCGGAATTACAATAGCTGAAAGCAGGAAATAAGCACCTAAAAGCAACATAAAATTACCTAAAATAATAGGATAAGGCTTACTTGTTAATTTAACTATAATATTAGATGCAAAATAAGTAATTATAATTACTGCCACCAATGCGGCTGCTGCAAACCAACTTAAATAGAAAGCACCAACACCAATAGTTGGAGCGACAATCAAAATACTGGCAACGATTGAACCAAAACAACATGGACACGGTGCAATGACCGCAAGAGACGTTGCAGTACTGGTATTGTGATCATGTACTTTCCACTCCCTGATTGTAATTAAACCTGCAATAATCATTATTAATGCCATGATTATATAGAATACAGAATTATAACTATAAATAGCCTGAGTGAGTTGTTCTGCATATAAAGATGCGACAGCGGAAATAATTAAAACTCCACCACCATATCCAACACAAATAATCGCTAATAATTTTTTTGACAAATTCGCTAAACCTGAAGCTAAACCCACTTTTATTCCAAAAACAAGAATAGCGGCAAGAATACCAAATTGCCATAAAACACTCATCATATCCATATTAAAATCCTCTCTTTATAATTAATTAAAAATCAATTACATTTTATTATTTTATTTTTCTAACTATATATATTTTCATTTCAAAAAAAATTAAAAGAATAACAAAATGTTATTCTTGAGTTAAAATTCATCTTCTTTACTTTTATTTCTAAAGTATCCTATAGCAAATATTCCTACTAAAACAATCACACATATCAACAATTGTATTGACATAGATTTTTCAGTTGTTGTACTACTGCTTGAAATTGATTTTTCAACTTCATAACTTTTTGATGCTGCATCTTCACCACTTTCTCCAGTATTATCTAAAGCATTTACTTCAGATGAACTGGAAGCAGTAGCAGAATGAGATGCAGATTCACCGACACTAGCTGCATTTTGACCGGTGCTTCTACCGGAAGTTGAACTGTCAGATTTTAAAGTTGATGAAGAAGAGTTTGATGCCACATTTGCATTGCTGGCATTAGCACCTGAATTCTGACTTGCATCTGAATCTGAAGAATGCGGATCCGGGTTGTCCTGGAAATTAATTGGGTTGAAGAAGTTATTATGAGTTGCTTGGAAAAGCTGGTCTGCAAATTTGGCAAGTAAATCAGGATTAATAAAATCTACTGCCCATTGCATCATAGCAATATTTCCACAACTACAGTCACAGCATGCAACACCATTAGCAATTACGGCTTCAGCCCATTGATTAGCAATATTAGATAATGTAGCTGAATCAGTTTTCCAGTAACCCTCATAAGCAGCGGTCAACATTGTACCTGCAGAAGATATGAATGCATAATTGTTATTTCCAGTTTTTAACCAATCACTAACACCAATTCCATATTTGTCATTGAAATAGACATTGTAAGCGTCATCCCACATGTAATTTGAAACCGCTTCAGGTCTTGTTACGGACCATCCAAGCAAATCAGTTAAGAATTTGTTTGAAATATATCTTGCACCGCTGTAACCTTCCTGCATCATTCCACTAATCCAATCAGGGTTTGAATATCTGGTAAGTATTTCTTTTGCAATAGCCTGTTCAATGGATGTAGTATATGGAGTGTTTTTATTACCATACATCAATACATTCATTTTAGGAGTATTTCCATTAACGTGAGCCATTGTCATTGAAAGACCTCCCCAGTAATCAAAGAAATCATCATTATCCAAAACACCATAAACATTGGTGTTACGGCTGACTATTAAATCATTAGTATTGTTTAATGCTCTTAAGAATACTAAAGGATTGGTTTCTCCCCAATAGAATTTGGAGTACATGTTACCCATTCTTCCTAAGTAAAATTCAGCCAGTTCATCAGTATTATTCCAAGTCCAACTTAAAGATACTGATTTTGCTATTCCCGCACCATAATCACCGTTAGGCGGTGCAAAAATACGGGTGATTGCATATTCAGCAGCATAAGTAGTATTATAACCTAATTGTTTATAATAAATGAAATCATTTACCCAATGTTTTGCAACACTGTTTTCTTCAAATGTTTCTTTACCTACACCATAATAATCAATACTAGCTACAATATGCTCCAATCCCTCTTTCATATCATTATAATAAGGATTTGTCTTTAAAGCCCCATCATTCAATATTGTAAAGTAGGATCTTGCCAATGCAACTCTAAATGCATTATCCATTAAAATAGCTTGTGTTGAATATAAATCTCTAAAGTTACCACTTGTAATGACAGTTACGTCAATTCTTTTCTTAGCCCATCCATCAGGACGAGTCAAATCATTTAATTTAATGTAACTTGGCATTAAGTTTGTTTTTGTCCCAACACTTACTTCTTCATCGTGTTCGTGGTCATCATGATCTTCATCATTGCCCACCTGGACATATCCACCAGCACTTGGTGATGATGAATAAACAGGTTCCATACCAAGTAAATATAAAACAACTGAAATTAATGCTCCATCATCTCTTGCAGTTTCAACACACCAAATTCCCATTACTAGCTTTTCAGTATCATCAGTTAAGCCTTCTAATGCGAGCAATGTTAAAACTCTTCCATATTCATAAGCTTCTTTAGTTGGAAGTTCTTGAGATTGATCATGGAAAAAGTTACCCCCGGTTTCAAGTGAATTTATATCTAAGACATCACCTGCAGAACCTGGAGAAATATATTTTCCATTTAATGCTTTGATGAATGAATTCATTTCCTGTTCAACAGATGATTGGATTAATGAAATATATAATTTTGCATAATCAAATGTCGCAAGCAAAGATTGTGAATTAACACCTAATACTTGAGCTACTTCTTCACTTGAATAATATATTAAAGATATTACAACATTTGCTGACAAATTCATCACAACATCTCTTTGAAGGGAATTGAGTTCATCATAGTTTTTAGAGTATTTTATTTTAGCAATCTCATCATATAGAGAAGTGGTAATTCCATTATAAGTGAATTTTTGTGATAAAGCTGTTGATACTGACAATCCTATATCCTTATCAGTCCAATTTTGTCCAAGGGCATGTAACCCCCAGGTATAGAGTTCATTTTGAACTGATTTAATGAAAGAATCAACACTTGAAATCAACTCATCTGATGTTAAGTTATTGAATGTTTCATTGTTAATGCCCATAGAATGAACATAGTTATTAGTATTAACAAGATACTTGATTTCGGATATAAGTGCATCCTTAGAACTTTGATTTAATGCATTTTCATATTCATTTATCAGACCAGCTATTTGTGTCAAATTACCATAAAGTTGAGTATAAGCTAAAGGAGAAGTTAAATGAGAAATCATTACAGCAAATCCTCTTCTTTTAGCTTGGATACCTTCTCCAAGACCATCAGAAATATAGAAATAAATTTGTGGAGTTTTACCCACAACAATTGATCCATAATCTGTTGAAGACAATAAAACCTCTTTACCAGGTAACCATTCGTGAGTAGCGTGTCTTCCAACAAATACCATAGCAGACGGATAATATTCCTGGAAATAATAATATGCTGCTAGATATTGATGTGTTGGAGCAACAGCGGTACTGTGGTATAATGCATCAGAATCTGCTTCCCATCCTCTTTGAGGTTCAGGAGCAATGAAAACATTACCAAAAGTCAAACCGGGAATTACAAAGTATTGTGTTCCGTTTCTCCAAACAGTCATAATATTACCTGGAGCTTCACCCCAACCATTTAAACCAGGAACATTCAAATCAGACCATTGCTGTTTGTATTTTAAGAAAACATTATAATCTGAATCTGATCCGGTAATTAAATACTTTCTTAGAGATGAAACAATATTGTCTAAAATAGGAATTGCACGGGATGTGTAATTATCCGGTAATAATGCTACAATTTCACTGTACCAATCAGATAATCTCTCATCCATTGGAGAAGTATAATCAATGGCTATAGCCCTTCTTGACAATTCTCCAATATATGCAACAGGTCCTTCAACAACTTGCAGTTTAGAAATATCCTCTAAACTTTCAAACCATTCCAAATATTCAGAAACAGGAAGTAAAACTACATTTGACCTGTTAGCTAATTTTTCCAATTCACCTGGAGCCCATGTAGCTACATTAATACCGCATTTAATAATCATGTCTTCCAATTGGCTTGTATTATCCGGTAATTGGCCAACATCATAACCTTCTGATTTTAAAGTCAATAAAAGATTATAAATACTGGTTATAGAGTCCAAATAACTTGAACCTATATTTTGTTTTCCAGGAGGATAATTATAATAAACCAATGAAACTTTCTTATCTTTATTATTCACATGATTTAAGTCAATCCATGAAATAATCCTATCGGTGAATAAGTCAATATTGGTTCCATGAGATTTATATCCTGTTATCTTAGCACCTGTGGTGGCTGAGACTGCATTAGTAACACCACCTACAAAGGTAGCTTCAATAATACCTTGTGCTTCACCAATAGCAACATGCCACCATTTGTCACTCCTGTTTCCAGGAAGACCTGTAGTGCTTAACTCCCATTCTTCATTACTTACATAATCAGAATGAACAGCTCTAAATACAGGTACCCCTGATGTTTCGAAATACTCAGTTACTTTATCAAATAATGTTCCTCCAATACCATAAGCAGGCATTGAAATAATAGCATCAACATAACTCTGGTAATTTGATGAATTTTCTAAAAATGATTCATAATCCGGAGCATTAGTAAAGTATTCAACCATAACTTTTAGTTGATCATCGGACCCTCCTGCTGCAACTACAGGAATAACATTAACGCCTTTAGATTCTAAAGATTCAATTAATGCATAATATGGCTCCAAAGCTGCACTGGACACATACATATTACTTTCAAGTAAACCAACAGTATAATTTCTTGAAGAATCGAAATATAAATTCATATATTCCTTTAAAGTCATGTATCTGTCCCTATATAACCCATATTGATAAGATTCATGAAATACTGGAGCATTATAGTTACAATAATAACCGCAAGCATTTAATGCCCACAATATTTGGTTAACTGAATTTTCCTTATCGTTGCAATCTTTATATAAAACTGCTTGGTTAAATAAAGAGTTTACTTTATTGCCTTTTCCATTGGTCAGATAATCACTAACAGTTGTATATGCTTGACCTCTTTTTGTTGTTTGGAAATATTCATTTAGATAATCACTTGTGAATATTTCATCATTGAAGATTTTATGATAATTTATAGTAGAATTTTTAACTAAATTAAATGTTTTAATCTGTGAAGATGAAGAACTTTCCAATACAAGAAACATCTCTTTATTTGAAAGATTAGGATATTTAACTAACAGGTTTGTAAATACTGAATCTGCATCAGTTGTCAACCAATTAGCTATTACAATATCACTTGTATTAACTAAATTAAACAATTCTTCTTCTTTCATTGTAGAAATTTGAGCCGAACTTCTGACTTGTATATTAACATCAGAATAGTTCTTTAATACTTCATTTGCTGCAGAATCAAGAATATTTGTTCCACTATTATCACTAATAAGGAGCATTGTTTTATTATATGCTTGATTTTGAGAGCTTAGGCTATCTGTTTGGACAGTTGTATTTTCATCCAAAGCAAATGTAGCATTAATACAACTCAAAAATAAAACAAATAAAATAATTAAAATTGCTATATTTTTTAAATTAAAAGCAACAATTTTACTCTTAATTATATTAAAACCTCCATAGAAAAGAACTTTATTTAATTCTTTTCATGATTAATATTATTTTTATTATTAATATAATTAATTAAAGTATTACTAATCATATAAAAAATAGTTAAAAAGTATTACTTAAAAAAAGAAGATGGATGATAAAATCATCCAGTAATTGTTATTTTGTTTGCAATATTGGATCCATCATAACTGGAGGTTATAACGTATTCACCTGCAGGCAAGTTAATTTTTAATGCAGCTTGTCCATTATCGTCTGTCTTTTTATTATAAAATACTCCGTTGATGTTGAATTGTACAATAGCATTAGCCAAAGGTTTTCCTTGACCATCAACTAAAACAGCTTTAAATTGGGATCCATCTTTGTACTTCATTGAAAGGTCTGAAGCCTTTAAAACTGGTAAGACAGTAATATCGTTTGATACACTGCATCCCTCATACATTGCAGTAATAATGTATTGTTCTGGTTGTAAGTTAATATTTAATCTGGCAATTCCTGATTCGTTGGTTTTCCTTTCATACATTACACCGTTAATGTTGAAAGTAACAGTTTTTCCTGCACCTACAGGATTGCCGTCATCGCCTAATATTTTTACATAGTATTGGGAAGCATTTTTGTAGTATTTAACCAAATCCTTATTCTCAACAATTTTTGAGATAACTTTAATATTATTAGCCGCCTTTTCTCCAGTTACAGGATTAATTGCAGTTATAACATAGTCTTTTGCAGGCAGATTAAGATTTAATTTAGCCAAACCTTTATCACCAGATACTTTACGCTCGTAAAATACACCATTGATGTTGAAGTTAACTACAGTTCCATCAGACAAATATTTACCTTCGCTGTTGCGGAATGTTGCATAGTATTGGGTTGCGTTTCGATAGATTTTAACAACATCAGTACCGTTTACTGTCGGTAAAATTGTTACAAGAGATTTGACTGTAGTATTGGCAACCGTGGTAGTTACATTATACTTTCCGCTGATAATTCCAAGAGCAATGCTTGCAGTACCTTTTTCATCAGTGGTTTTGGTATAAGTTTTACCATTAATATTAATATTTACTGATTGATTAAATACCGGACTGCCCGCATAATCAGTTACTGTTACAACAAATCTTTCAGGCCCATTATAATATTTTTTTACATCAGGTGCATCAACCACTAAAGAATCGCCGTGTTCAACAACAACCATTTGGTGTAGGCCTAAAATTGTTGAACCCGTTGCTTCAAAGTAAACATAAGTATTATTTGAGTTCAAATCAGCATTGAATGTATCAAATGAATTAGCGGTTCCATTCCAAACATTGCTGTAAAGTCTATCGTTGATAATTAAGTTACCTTCACCATTTTGAGCACTGGCAGCAAATACATATAAAATAGCCTTTCCGTCAACTGTTTCAAAGTTTCTATCAAAACCGGCAGGTAAATTCTTATTATTTGTTTTAGACAATAAATCAGCTTCCTCTAAAATATAAACTGTTTTTTTAACAATATTTTTATCATTATTTGTTAAAATTATTAAGTTACTTGGATAAACTGCAGCATTACCTGAATTTTTATTGAATTCAAAAGTATTTACGCCATCAACGACAAAATCAGTAACATTATAAACAACCAAACCGTATCCATATGTACCATAAATACCTAAGTTGGACTGGTCACGGTAAGAAGCTACAGGAACAATAGTTTTACCGTTGAATGTGGTGTTCCAAGTGTTAAAATCACCATCGATAGCTTTATCCCAATTATATGGAACATATAACAATGCTTTGCCAACTTTTCCATCAGCCAAATCAACATCATATACATCGGCCCTGTTAGTAGCACTACCTGCACTATATTCAGTACTATTTAAAACAATGACATTTCCAGTGACATTAAATTCTCTGAAAGTAGGATTAGCTTTAGGGTATTCAAAGTCTTTACCCAAATTACCATTATATAAAACAACAAATGAAACATTTGTTGAGTTTAAAATATTTCCTTCCATATCTTCTACAACAAGAGAATAGTTTTCATATTTATTTCTATTTCCACCAGTCAAATGAATATTTTCTGAATAAAATGGAATTTTATTATTATATAATTTTACTATAGCATTGATGTCTTTTTTAGATAAGATTTCCATTGTTAAATTATTTGAAACACCAGCATATAATGTATCTTTATATTCCGGTGTTAATGTGGCAATCACTTCATTATAAGATTTATCTATTTTTAATAATTGAACAACAGATTTAAAAGAACCATAACCGCTTGATGATGGAGTATATGAGTAATTTGTATCAACACCCATTTCAAAACTATCGGTTATATTCCATTTATCATATATGAAATAATTTCCCTGATTTTCATAAATTGGGTCATATAACAATTCATCATTAATCTTAGATACTGCATTATATGAAGACAATGCAATATTTTCAAAAGTCACTTCATCATATTCTCCTTTGAAACCTTTTGTATTGATTAAATTTGAACGCATAGATTGTGTCCAGGATTGTCCAACATTTAACCAATATGTTATTTCATCTTTATCTGCATCATCATAAGCCAATACTAAAGCTATTAATTTAATTCTGCCATCAAAATTATAACCTTCTTTTTTAGTATTTTCAACAGATATTTTAATAGTATCTCCTGAAGATAAGTTTTTCACATTATCTGTAATGTCAAAGGTAGATTGATAGTCAGAAAACTGTTTTGTAGTATGGTTATTAATCCTATAAACCATAGGATCGTTCGCCATATCCTTATCACAATATAAATCTTCATAGCCCAATATTTTCAATCCGTTAACTGTATTCAATGTAATGTTAGAATATAATGCATAAGTGGGAGCACCACTTCCAGAATAAGTGCTAACAATTACATCAGCAGATTGAATTTGTTCAACATCCTCAGGGATAGTATATTCCAAACTTCCGGATTCTTTAAATGGATTTGAAGAATAAATAACTACATCCCCGGAGACTGTTCCGTTTTCAACTTGAGTCATAGCAGGCATTTCATCAGCAAAAACTGCGCCCGAAGTTATTATAATTAAAAATAAAACAAAAAAACATAACATGAAAATTTTAAAATTCATTTTCAACCCCCATTAATATTTACAATAAAAATTTTTTAAAAAATAATATATAAATATAATTAAAGTATTACTAAAATTGTAAAAATGCTAAAAAAAGTATTACAAAAAATAAAAAAAAGAAGAGAAGTTTAAATAACTTCCCTTAGGCAGTTATTGTAATTTTGTTTGCGGTATTCAATCCATTATAACTTGAGGTTATAATGTATTCGCCAGGCAATAAATTAATGTTTAATTTTGCTTGACCAAAACTGTCAGTTACCTTGTTGTAGAATACACCATTGATGTTAAATCTAATGGTTTGCTGTGCATAAGGTTTTCCTTGGCCATCAACAAGTGTTGCAACGAATTGAGTTCCATCTTGATATTTCATTGAAATATCATCTGCAGTTAAAACATTGAGAACTTTAATATCATTTGATACTTTACATTCTTTGTATTCTGCAGTGATTACATAATCACCCGGAGGTAAATTAATATTCAATTTTGCAATACCAAATTCGTCAGTTTCACGAGTGTAGAATACTCCATTGACATTGAATGTAACAAGTTCACCAGCACCAACAACATTACCATCCTCACCTATTATTTTAACAGTGTATTGGGTTGCGTTTTTATAGAATTTGGTAATGTCATTGTTTTCAGTAATGATGGATAAGACCGTAATATTATTTGCTGCCTTTTCTCCAGTTACTGGGTTCATTGCAGTAATTACATATTCGCCTGCAGGCAAGTTAATATTTAATTTTGCCAAACCTTTATTGCCAGATACTTTACGTTCATACATTACACCATTAATGTTGAATTTGACAACTGTTCCGTCAGCCAAGTATTTGCCTTCGCTGTCAAGGAATGTTGCATAGTATTGAGTAGCGTTTCCATACATTTTTACAACATCAGTACCATTAACAGTTGATAAAATAGTTACAACAGAATCTACAAATGTATTATTATCAATAGCAGTAGTTACATTATATACTCCACTGTTTAATCCTAATGCGATACTTGCTGTACCGTTTTCATCAGTATTTTTAGTGTAAGTTCTACCATTAATAGTAATGTTTACGGATTGATTAACTACAGGATTTCCTTGGAAATTTGTAACAGTTACAACAAATCTTTCAGTTCCGTTGTAGTATTTTTCCACATCCGGTGCCTGAATTAGAAGAATGTTTTCTTGTTCAACAATAACCATTTGGTGTAGGCCTAAAATAGTAGCGCCGGTTGCTTCAAAGTAAACGGCAATGTCAGTTCCGTTTACATCTGCCACAAACATTTCTAATGAACTACTAGTTCCGTTCCAAACATCAGTATAGTTTTCACCGTTGATATACAAGTTACCTTCACCGCTTTGAGCACTTGCAGCAAATATAAATAAAGTAGCATTACCGTCAACCACAATAAAAGATGTGTTGAATCCAGCATCTAAATTCTTATTATAAGATTTAGATAATAAATCAGCTTCTTCATAAATATAAACTGTTTTTAAAGTAGTTGCATCGTCTTTATCAGTTAAAACAATTAAGTTACTTGGATAAACAGCAGAATTACCTGCAGTTTTATTCAATTCAAAGGTATTTAAACCGTCAACAACCAAAGCAGTGACATCATAAACAACTAAACCGTATCCGTATTTTGCATAGGTAGTTCCTAAATTGGATTGGTCACGGTAAGAAGCGATAGGAGCAATAGTTTGACCGTTGAATGTTGTATTCCAGCTATTATAGTCACTATCGAGAACTTTATCCCAATTATATGAAACATACAATAAAGCTGTATTAACAGTTCCGTTTTCTAAATCAACTTCAAATACATCGGTTCTGTTAGTAGCACTACCAGCACTATACTCTTCAGTAGTTAAGACAATAACATCACCAGTGACAGTGATTTCTCTTAAATTTGGTTCAGCTTTAGGATATTCAAAGTCTTTACCTAAATAACCGTTATATAAAACAACAAAAGTATAATCAGTGTGATCAATTACATTACCCTCAGCATCTTTAATAATTACAGTATAATTAACTTTTTCATTGTCATTTCCATTTACTGTCTGTGCAGTGACTGGTCTTATAGTAGGATCAACTACAAGAGTAACATTACTTTCACCCATAGCCAATGAATCAATAACAAAACTGCTTAATTCGTCTTCATTAAGATAAACTATAACACTAACATTTTCAAGAGGTGCAGCTTCATTTGTAACTGTTAAGGTTAAATTATTTTCTACACCAGCATAAATAGTGTCAGCATATTCAGGTTTTAAATTATTGCGCACTAAGTAAATAGGGTCTTCTACAACCACTAGTTGGTGTAGACCTAAAATGGTAGCACCGGTTGCTTCAAAGTAAATGTTAACATCAGGTCCATTGACAGTAGTATTATACATTTCTAATGAATTACTAGTTCCATTCCAAATGTCAGTATAGTTTTCACCATTGATAATCAAGTTTCCTTCACCGCTTTGAGCACTTGCAGCAAATACAAATAAAGTAGCATTACCGTCAACCACATTAAAAGATGTGTTGAATCCAGCATCTAAATTCTTATTATAAGATTTAGATAATAAATCAGCTTCTTCATAAATATAAGCTGCTTTTAAAGTAGTTGAATTATTTTTATCAGTTAAAACAATTAAGTTACTTGGATAAACAGCAGAATTACCTGCGGTTTTATTCAATTCAAAGGTATTTAAACCATCAACAACATAATCAGTTACGTTATAAACAACTAAACCGTATCCGTATTTTGCATAGGTAGTTCCTAAATTAGATTGGTCACGGTAAGAAGCGATAGGAGCAATAGTTTGACCATTGAATGTTGTATTCCAACTGTTGAAGTCACTATCGAGAACTTTATCCCAATTATATGAAACATACAATAAAGCTGTATTAACAGTTCCGTTTTCTAAATCAACTTCAAATTCATCAGTCCTATTGGTAGCACCACCAGCACTATACTCTTCAGTAGTTAAAACAATAACATCACCAGTGATAGAAAATTGTCTTAAATTTGGTTCAGCTTTAGGATACTCAAAGTCTTTACCTAAATAACCGTTATATAAAACAACGAAAGTATAATTAGTTTCATCAATTATATTGCCATCAGCATCTTTAATAATTACAGTGTAATTAACTTTTTCATTGTCATTTCCATTTACTGTCTGTGCAGTAACTGGTCTGATAGTAGGATCAATTACAGCAATTATTTTACTTTCAGCGGTAGCTAATGAATCAATGTCGTAACTTTCTAACTTGTCACCATCAACTAAAACATCAACAGTAGCATTTTCGAGTTTTGAAGCCTCATTTGTAACTGTTAAGGTTAAATTATTTTCTACACCAGCATAGACTGTGCCGGAATATTCAGGTTTTAAATCGTTAATTACTGAAACAAAGTCAGATTCAACAACAACCATTTGGTGTAGGCCTAAAATAGTTGAACCGGTTGCTTCGAAGTAAACATTAATTTCATCTGAAATTACATCTGCATCTGTCATGAACATTTCAAGTGATTGACTGGTTCCATTCCAAACGTCAGTATATTCTTTATCGTTAACCATTAAGTTACCTTCACCGCTTTGAGCACTTGCAGCAAATACATATAATGTAGCATTGCCGTCAACCACATTAAAAGGAGTGTTAAAAGAAGGAGCTACATTTTTGTTATAATCTGTAGATAATAAGTCTGCTTCTTCTGAAATATATGCTGTTTTAAAAGTACTTTCATCATTATTTGTAAAAATAATTAAGTTAGTTGGATAAACAGCAGCATTGCCAGCAGTTTTATTAAATTCAAAGGTGTTTATACCATCAACAACCAAATCACTTACATCATAAACAACCAAACCATAACCGTATTTAGCAGAACTTCCTAAGTTAGACTGATCACGGTAGGAAGCGATAGGAGAGATAATTTGATTATTGAATGTAGTGTTCCAAGTGTTAAAATCACCAATTATATTTTTATCCCAGTTATATGGAACATATAACAATGCAGTGTTAACGGTTCCATCCATTAAATCAACATCATATTCATCAGTTCTATTGGTAGCACCACCAGCACTATAAGCATCGGTTATTAAATAGAAATAATCACCAGTGAATGAAATTTCTCTTAATCCTACATTTGGACCAGGATATTCCTTATCTTTAGCCAAATAACCATCATATAAAACTTTATATGAAACATTGGTAGAATTTAAAACACCACCATCAGCGTCTACAATGTTTAAAATATAATCTACAAGAGTATTATTAGCTCCATTGACAGTAGTTTCATTAATAGGTCTAATAGTAGTATCGATTAATTCAATTCCAGCAGATTCTCCAGCACCAATAGATAAATCACTTGAAGCAATTTCTTCATCTTCAATAAATAATTTAACACTACCATTAAAGTCTCGGTTACCATTGTTAACAGTGATTTTTAAGGTGTTTTCAACACCGGCATATACTGCAGTGTCATATTTATATTCCGGAGCAATAGTAGCTGATATGGAATATTTTTCTGGAGTGTTTATTTTTAATAATTGAATTACACTTTTATATGAAGCATAAGTGGATGCATTTGATGAAGTGTATGTGAAGTTTGTATCTTCTCCTGGTTCAAAATTGTCAGTTATATTCCAAACATCATGAATATAATATTTTCCTGTTTCTTGAATAGGATCAGCCAATTCTTTTCCATTTAATTCATATGATTTTGCATCACTGCTTGAAAGAGAAATGGCTTCTAAGGTGACATCATCACAATAATCATCGAAATCTTTTGTATTAAAGATTGTACTTAATGTTCCTTTTGTCCATGCCTGACCAATATTAAGCCAATAGGATATTTTATCATTATCATAGTCATCATAAGCAAAGATTAAAGCAATTAGTTTTATTTTTCCATCAAATATATAGTCTGTCAATTCAGTGTTATTTACTGAAATTGTAATGCTATCTCCAGCAGATAAACCTTTTATATTATCGGTTATATCAACTAAAGTTTGATAGTCAGAATATTGTTTAGAAGTAAAATCTGTTATCTGATAAACAGCAGGGTCATTTGCAGTATTATTTTCGAATGTTAAATTCGCATATTCCAATACTTCAGTGGTATTGCCCACTGTTAAAGAAATATTTGTTGTTAATCCATAATTTGGATTTCCACTTCCAGAATAACTATTTACAACTGCATATGCAGATTTTATCTCACTTACGTTTTCAGGAATTTCATAAACAAGCTCACCATCAGTTACACCATCAGCGAAAGGATTTTCCGATACGATTTCAATATCACCAGAAACCTCCCCCGTTGCAACTGAAGGCAAAGCGGAATCTTCAGCAAAAACAATTCCTGAAGAAATCATTATTAAGAATACAAATATTGTCAAAAATAAAAAATTATTCCTAAGTTTCATTATTTACCCCCATTAAATTAAACATACCTTCAAATAGGTATAATTTAAATTAAATATTTTGTAATATATAAATATAATTAAAGTATTACTATAAAAAAAAATAATACTCATAATAAAATTTAAACTAAAATAAAACAAATATATTTATTAAAGAAAAAATGAGGCTAATCCATGATGTGGAATGAAAAAATAGAAACAATGTCAAGGCAAGACCTTGAAGAATTACAACTAAAAAAACTTCAAAAAACTGTAAAAAAAGCATTTGATAAGATTCCTTATTATAACAAGAAATACAATAATGCAGAAGTTTTTCCTGAAGATATAGAATGTTTAAAGGATATTGAAAAACTACCTTTTATTACAAAAGATGACCTGCGTGAAAGTTATCCCTACGG
>CACXWH010000044.1 GCA_902771225.1 uncultured Methanobrevibacter sp.
TTCCTCTTTATGCACTAATTGTTATTTTGTTTGAAATTTTTGCTTGACCGTATTGTGAAGTGATAAGGTATTCGCCGGCCATTAATCTAATGTTTAATCTGGCTATTCCATTTTCATCAGTTGGTCTCTGGTAGAAAACACCATTGATGTTGAATGTTATATTTTTACCGACTATTGGTTTTCCTTGACCGTCAACTAATTTTGCTTCATATTTGGATCCATCTAAATACTTCATATTTAAATCTTCACCAGTTAATGTAGGCAATACTGTAATGTTATATGACATTTGAAGGCCAGTTAACGAATCCTTTGCAGTTAAAATATATTCTCCAGGAATTAAGTTTATATTTAATCTGGCTATTCCGTTTTCATTAGTGGCACGATTATAAAATACACCATTAATATTCATAGTTATGTTTGTTCCGGATACTGATTTTCCTTGACCATCAATTAAACCAATATGGAATTGTGAAGCGTTTCTATAGTATTTTACAAGGTTTTCAGCTATTAAAGTAGGTATTACTTCAACATTGTTTTTGACACTGGTGCCATTAAATGCTGTTTCGATGGTGTAATTACCCGGACCTAAGTTGATTGCAATACTGGCAATTCCTTTTTCATCGCTGATTCTGGTATATGTTGCTCCATTAATTTTAAATGTTACAGGTTGATTTGCAACACCAATTTTAGCTTCAAATTTAGAATCATTTTTATAAATTTTTACTAAATCTTTAGTAAGTATCACTTCATCAATAGTGTAAACTTTTAAGGATACAGTTGAACTATCTTTTAAATCAACCCATTCTTCACCATAGTTTACAAAAGATGTATTTGTAAGATAGTGTTGTCTTGATCTTTCAATAATCGGAACAGTTTGTTTGGTCATTATTACAGTAAATTCATCATCTTTTTCAATAGCTATGGTTTTGTTTAATTTTATGGTATGGTAACCAAAATAAGGACCTAATCCACTTTGAGTTAATTTTAACTGATTATTCACATATATTTCTAATGTATATGCTTCACCTTCATTTTGGAAGTAAGTACCTACTGCAGCTATTAAATCATCTTCTACTGCAGTATATACATTTTTATAAGATGAATTTTTACCGCTTTGTTTGGATTGATAGAACTCCAATTTTCCGCTTAAATCAGTTTGATAATTTTTATTATATTTTTCAGTATTTTCAAAAATAAATCCTACTGATTTATCTGTTGTTGCAAAACTTGTGTCATAGTAAGAAATATAATTATATCCTTGATTACCATATTCCATTCCGTAACTGTTTTTTATAATCCATGCCCCATCTTTTGGAGGGGTTTTTGCGAAGTTACTTGCAGGATAATTATCGTCCCATCCAACTACTGAAACCATATGATTGCTGGTTTCATTTCCATCATAATATATTGCAGATGTATTTTTATTGTAATATGTTCCATTTGATGATGCATAATAGCCTACTGATAATGAACCATATTTTAATATTGCTTCTTTAATTGCATTGTTATCGGTTGAATTATTACGTTCAGGTATGATAATTAAATCTTGAACATGGATGTTATCCGGGCCGATAATTAATGGGGATATTTTTCCAACTTCATCATATTCGTCATTATAATAGTTAGGTATTCCAAGCCAGCTGATTACATATGGCATGGCGCTTAAGTCACCTCCACCTTCTTTTTGGCCTTGGATTCCATATTTTGCATATTTTAAAATGATATTTTGCATATTATTTTCTGAAAAATCGTATTCAATTCCGGTTCTTCTTATTAATGCTGATTCCAAGGCACCGGTATAGGAAAATGCCCAACAGGAATTCATTTCTCCTTGATTTTTAACACCACTTACCCAATTCCAATCGCGTAAATCAAATCTTTTAGGAATTTCTGAAAATATAGTGTCATTTTTAAGTTCTATTGTTTCTCCGATACCTGAAACATAAATTACATAGTCAGTATCGTTTAAACAGTCCTTATCATTAATGTATGTATTATTCAAATTATAGTTTTCAAGGAAAACACCATGAATAGCTTCAGTATTATTTTCAAATATGCATTGGTTCACATTTAAATCAGTATCATAGCTATAAATACCATGCTTATCATTATTTTTAAATTCAGAGTTTCGGGCGGTAAAACTGGTTCCATCCACATATATTGCTCCCCCATGTTTCAAATACTCAGTCTTATTTGTTAATTTATTATTTTTGAAAAGTGTGTATGAGATGTTGGATATTGATTGAGACATGTAAAGTGCACCGCCATCATAAACAGCACTGTTGTCACTGAAAGTAGTTTTTTTGATGGTATTTACACCACCTAAAATAACTAAAGCTCCACCAAACCCTGAAGAACAATTTACAAATTCTGTTTCATAAATAAATATGGTACCATTGTTTTTGTATAGGAAACCTCCTGCGTCTATAAATACTGCACCACCATTATTCGTTGAAGTTGCATTTATAAATGTTGAGTTTATGATTTCTACATCATCCAATTCCTTTATAGCTACAGCACCAGCACTTTTTATTGCATGCAGATTCATGAATGTTGAATTGTAAATGTATGTTTTCCTGTCATTATATATTGCAGGTGCATATTGTGAAGTCGTATTTGCAAAAGTACAATAATTTACTAAAATTGTTGACTCGGAACCATATATCATACCTTTAAACGGAGTATTATCAGTTTTAAAAGTAGATTCATAACATTCCATCACTGACTCTTCGCAGTAAATTGAACTGCCTGATCCTGCGTAATTGTTAATAAAATTAGAATTTTTAACTATTGTGTTACCCAAGACAGCTAAAGCTCCGCCGGATTTACCAGCATTGTTGCTTATAAAAGTAATATTATTAAGAGTTAAGTTAGTAGCAAAATTTATGATTCCACCACCATATTCATTTTCTCCATTAATTATTTGGAGATTAGAGACGGTTATGTTTGAACCATATATTGCCAATGCTCTAGATTGATTTTTCCCATCGATTGTATGTCCTTTTCCATCAATTTCAAAATTTGTTTTATTCACAACAACTCCATTTTCTAAAGCCTTATCAGTTTGTGAATCAAATGCATAATCTTGAGTGATTACAAGACTGCTGGATTCCTGATTAACTTCATTCTGGAGTGATGTGAAGTTTCCGTCTGCATATGCAGCACTAATTGAAATAAATAGTACTAGAAATATTAATAATATATTTATTTTTTTCAATTTTTATCCTCCTTTATAATATATTTTAATGAATATTTCATATTTAAAATTAGTTAAAAATATGAATTTGGAAGAGTTTGTACTAAATTATTTTTTTATGATGCTATCTATTTAAAACAAAAAAATTTCAACTAACAATTGATAATCGTAGTAAAAATAAAGAAAAAGATTTTTATATTATCATGAATAAACATGACAAATAGTGTTGTTTAAACACTATTGGAGGGAAACTATGAATAAAAATATAATTCTTGTAATATTGATTGTTGTCATCATTGGAGTTGCTGCTACTTTGGTGATTGGTCAAAATACAAAACAAGACACTCAAATCACTTTTTTAAGTAAAAATGCTCTGCAAAATGGAGAACAATTGGAATTTCAACTAAAGGACGCTCAAGGTAATGCTATATCAGGTAAGAATGTGAATCTTACATTTGGTGATGAAAAATATTCATTGGTTACTGATGGAAACGGTAAAGCACGTTTAATTATCAGTGAAGAAAAATCTGGAAATTATAATGTTTCTGTTAGTTATGGTGGAGATGATAAACATAATGGATGTTCTGCTAAAACTACTGTTACCATATCTGGTGATTCTGCAGGTAGTTCTTCTACAGCCAATACAAGCACCAATGATAGTTCAACTGCAAGTAGTAATAAAGGAAACTCTAGCTTACACTATGATGCAAAATATGGATTATATTATGATGATGATGGTAAAGTTCATAACAGTGGCCAATCTGACGGAATGTCAATATATGATATAAGAGAAAGAGGCGGTATTTATAATGGAATAAGTTAAGATGGTAATACAATAAACCATCTTCTTTCTTTTTTTTTACTGTTTATTTTTCCATATTAATTTTAAGTTATTTTTTATACCAAAAATAAAAAATAGTAGCTATTCAATTAGAATAGCCGGTTTATAAGGCATTGCATTTCTAGCCTTGTTTTGCGGGTCATATGAATCGTCAGTATGTACTACTACTTCACTTGACACTTCATTGGAAATGTATTCAAGTGCATCGTCAATAATTTGTGCTTCATTGATTTTACCCACATATTTTGTTTTAGTCATTTCACGGCCGACTTTTTTAGCTACAGCAGCTATTTCTTTTTTATCATCATAAATATTAGCCCCAATAGCTCGACCCATTATTTGACCAATATCTGGTTTTCCAACATCGTTTGCTATTTTGTATAAGTCCCATTTCCAATCAGGAGCAAGATAAACATGCACTTTTTGAGCATCTTCGCCAACCATGTTTTTGATTTGATTAATGTCTTTGATGAGGTTTTGGACTAACTCTTCTGATTTTTCAATTTCAGAACTTATCATGCTTTCATCAGCTTCAGGCCATTTGGCAACACTTACGAAGCCTTTTCCACCATAATTTGACCATAATTCTTCGCAGGTGTGTGGTGTAAATGGTGCAAGTAATCTAATCCAGGATTCCAGTACTGTGGATAGGACATAAATTACTGCAGGGTCCTTTTTGTCAAGTAAATGATTTACTCTGTATATGTAATGGTCGATATCCTTTTTAAGTAAGAATAATGATTCCTGCAAAGCTTTTCTTGTTTGGAATACTTCTAAAGCTTCAGTGGATGCTTTAATATGTTGGTTTAGTTGACTTAACATCCATAAATCAATTGTTCTTGTCAGTTCAACTTTTTCAATGTTGGTTAAATCTAAAGCGGAACCTTTGATTTCTTCGACTTTACCTGCAAATTCTCTAAACCATTCAAGTCTTCTTTTAGTTCCAAGAACTTCTTTTTCTCTCCAGTCAAAGTCTTGCCATGGTTCTGCTGATGCCATTAGGAATAATCTTACTACGTCTGCAGTATAATCTTCAATCGCATCTTTTAAAAGAATAACATTTCCTTTTGATGAGGACATTTTATTTCCTTCTAAAAGGCCCATTCCAAATACGACAGTTCCTTTTGGCCATTTGTCTTCAGGGAAAATTGCACTGTGGTGGAACATTAAAAAGCTTAAATGATTTCCAACAAGGTCTTTTGCAGATAATCTCCAGTCAAGAGGATACCAGTAGTTGAATTCATTCTGTATTTCTTCAACTATTTCCGGCGCAACTTTAATGTCATCAGAATCCTTGTTTAGATAGACTTTATCAAAGAATGCAGGATTTAAATCATCCGGATTCATATCTTTTAAAAATCTTGCTATTGAATAATAGGACATATAAATTGTAGAGTCAGTTAATGGTTCAATTAACCATTTATTATCCCAAGGAAGTCTTGTTCCCAGTCCAACTTTTCTAGAACAAGCCCAATCATCTAACCAGTCAATGTAATAATTAAAATTATTTTTAATTTCCGGAGGAATAATAGTTTCTCTATTTAACACTTCATGGGTTTTTTCTTTCCATTCAGGATTGGAATATTTCATAAACCATTGGTCATCCATGATTTTAACTACACAATTGTTTCCGCATCTGCATACAACTGGTCTTTCAGCAAAATCATACATGATTGTAGCCATATTTTTGGATATTAACTCTTCTTTTAATTCTTCACGAGCAAATCTAACCTTTTTACCACCAAAACCTGGGATGCTGTCAATTATTGTACCTTTACTGTGTTGGATTTTGTATAATTCATTTGTAGCTTCATGTAATTTCTCATCATTTTGGTCGGTAATTCCTAATCTTTCAATAATGTCTGCTGCAGGAATTTCTCCATATCCTTTAACGGTACAAACTGGAATTGGGACTACATTTTCGATAATTTCTTCTAAGTTGTATTTTGATATTAATTCTTCATTTTTCTTTAAATCTTTCAGAGCAATATAATCTGCTGGTGCATCTGCAGGTTCTGAGAAAACCACACCACTACCGTATGATGCACTTACAAAGCTTGCTGGGAAAATTGGAATTTCATTACCAGTAAACGGATTAATTGCCATTTTACCGATTAAATCATTTGGATTAATTTCAGAAATGATGTCCAAATCTTTAATTTGTTGTTCTAAATTATAATGGGCTTCTTTTGTTATTACCCATTTTTCATCATTTGCTTTAACTAAAACATATTCCACATCAGGATTTAACCAAATGTTTGTAGCACCAACGATAGTTTCAGGTCTTAATGTTGCTGTAACGAGAATTTTATCATCAATTTGGAATTTTAATAATGTTAGTTCATTTACTCCAACACCTTCTCCCTCAAGCAAATCATGATCTCCTACGGGGTTATCACAATTTGGACAGTATTTAACCGGATGTTCTCCTCTTTGAACTAATCCTTTTTCATATAATGTGGTTATTTGCCATTCTATGAATTTCTTGTATGTAGGATCGATTGTTCTGAATTCCCTTCTCCAATCGATAGAATAGCCCATATCATGCATTACTTCATTATATTCGCTACTGAAGTATCTTACAATATATTCCGGGTCTTCCAGTTTTGGTAATTCGTCTTTAGGAACTCTGTGAACATTTTCATATAAATTAAGTGTCCATGGATCTTTTCTTTTAATCCTGTCGGCAATTCCAATAACCGGTGCGCCTGTCACATGCCATGCCATAGGGAATAATACATTATAACCTTCCATTCTTTTAAATCTGGCATAAACATCAGGTACAGTATATGTACGTCCATGACCAATATGCATTGCACCACTAGGGTACGGGAAAGCTACAGTAATGAATAATTTTTCTTTGTCGTTGGGATTTGATTCAAATAATTTTTCATCGGCCCATTTTTTCTGCCATTTTTTTTCAGTCACTAAATCACCATTCTAGTCTTTTTAGGGCTTTCAGGAACTTTACTCTTATGCTGATTCCTTTTAACTCTATTCATAATGTCATTAACTTCATCAACTTTAATATCCAATTCTTCAGCTATGGATTGTGTATCAATGTCTTTTTCTACTTGTCTATATAATATTTTATCAAGTAATTCATAAGTCATTCCTATTTCATCTTCATCGGTTTGATTATTCCATAATCCTGCTCTAGGTGGTTTGTTGATGATTTCTTCAGGAACATTTAAATATTTGGCTAATTTATAAACATCTGTTTTATATAAATCTCCAATTGGTTCAATATCACAAGCACCATCACCATATTTTGTAAAGTAACCGATTAGGATTTCACTTTTATTGCCTGTTCCACTAACTAAGTAATTTTTTGAATTGGCATAGAAGTAAATAATTGACATTCTTATTCTCGCTTTTAAATTTCCAATAGCTAGTTTATTATCTTCTATTTGTGTAACTGATAAGAATTCGTTTAAAATACTATCAATAGCCATTTCTTTATAGTTTATTCCTAATGTTTGGGCTATTACAGTACCATGAAGTTTATCTTCTGTTGGTGTTGTTGTTGAAGGCATAACTATTCCAAAAACATTTTCTTTTCCAACAGCTTCACAAGCTAAAAATGCAACTAATGTTGAGTCGATTCCACCGCTTAATCCAACTACAACTCCGTCTGCATTAGCTTCGGATACTTTATTTTGAACGAATTCTACTATATCATTTTTTGTTTTTTCTTCATTTATCTCAGGAATTTCGTTCATATCAAACACTCACTTAATTTTTCATTAGTAATTAATATGGTTGTTTTATTATATAATAATGTGGATGAAGAAATTTTTTTTTATAGTGGTGAAATAACACTAATTCCATTTTCGATAATGTTGGTTGATTTGATTATTGATTTTAATATGATGGCTATTTTTAATTTAAGTGAGGATTTTTAAAAAAATTTACAGGCACCTTTTTAGCCAAACTTTATATATTAAAAAAAATAAAATAACATAAAGTTACTAAAACTAATTTTCATTATCGAGGTGATAATTTGGCATTTAAAGATTATTTTAAATTTAACAAAGATAAAACAACATTCATCTTTGTAGGTGGAAAAGGTGGGGTTGGAAAAACATCTATATCATCCGCTACTGCATTATGGTTAGCAGAACAAGGTAAAAAAACATTAGTTGTATCAACTGATCCTGCTCATTCACTTTCAGATTCTTTAGAAGTTCCAATTGGACATTATCCAAGAGAGATTAAAACAAATTTATTCGCTGTTGAAATCGATCCTGATGAAGCTATGGCAGAAAAACAAACAGCTTTAGAATCTAAAAAAGAATCTTCTTCAGAGGACATGCTCGGAGGGCTTGATTTTTTAACAGATCAAATGGATTTGGCATCATCTTCTCCGGGTGCTGATGAAATCGCAGCATTCGAAGTTTTCTTATCAGTAATGACATCAAATGAATTCGATGTTGTTGTATTTGATACCGCACCGACTGGACATACATTAAGGTTATTATCCTTCCCTGAAGTAATGGATTCCTGGGTAGGTAAAGCAATGATGGCAAAAGCCAAACTAGGTTCTCTTGCAAATTCATTAAAAAATATTATGCCGTTTATGGATGCAGTTGATAATCCACAGACTGCTGAAGAGTTAAAAAGAACAAAAGAACAAATTGATGAAGCTAAAGAAGTATTATCTGATCCTGATAGAACCACATTTAAAATGGTTGTAATCCCTGAAGAAATGTCCATATATGAATCAGAAAGGGCATTAGAAGCACTGGAAAAAAATGACATGACTGTTGACAGTGTTATTGTAAATCAGGTAATGCCTGATATCTGCGACTGTGATTTTTGCCACTCAAGGCATAAATTGCAGCAAAAACGTTTAGCTTTAATAAGTCAAAAATTTTCAAACCAAAATATAGCTGAAGTTCCTTTATTTAAAGATGAGGTTAAAGGTCAAGAAAAACTTTTAAACTTGGCTCATATTCTTTATGATGAAAAAAATAATGATGAAGTAACTCAAGAAGCTATTCAACTTTAAAAAAATAAGTAAGTTAAAATTTTTCAATTTTAACTTAAAAAACTTTTTTATTTTTCTTTTTTATCTAAAAGCCAATAACCTATCTCTGAAGCAATGAATAGGACTAAACAAATGGAAAATATTATACTAAATGCTTTTCCTGTAACTAAATCATAAATAAATGCTATTATTAATAAAATAAATAATATTCTAATGATTATTGGTTGTTTTGACCAATTTTTTTTCACTTCATCTAATGTCATTTTTTTATCTCCAGTATTTTTTTGGAACAGAAAATGGATCCCAATATTCTTCTGTAAAATAATCATAAGTTTCTTGCTTAGTTAATGTTTTAACATTACCATTACTTATATATTTCACGTTTTCCCGGTTTAATGAATTATCCTTGTTTATTGGAATTTCTATATAATCAGTGCTGCCGTCTTCTTTTGGAATATTGTAAATTTTTGTGTTTTGCAAATAACCTGGTCTTGTAAAGGTAATTGAATCATATACTGAATGCAAATCATCATCATCCACATAATTATCTCCAAAATAAACTCCTATTCCTTGTATACTTGCTCCAGTTCCAATAATAGATAATCCTATACTTAAACTTCCGCCTATTAAAGCACCTATAAATCCTTTTGACAATAATGTTCCTTTAAATATTAGTGAAGTTAAAGGCTGTATATTGTTTCTAATATTGGAAAATAAATTATTCAATTCTCCTATTCCGTTATTAACGTTTTTCATAACTTCATGCATCATGCTGTTGATGCTGCATAATCCGCAGTCTCTTGTTACGGTAACTCCTTTGTATGCAAAATCATCTTTAATTGCCAAGGGAATCACTAAACCGGTATCTAAATTTATTATAAAACTTGAATTTCCACATTCATCGCTTATAATTGCAGTATTGTTGTAATAAACAATGCTTACTTTATATGATGCAAGTGAATTAAATATATCATCAAATGCTGAGGTAATATTAACATCACTGTCTTCAGCTATTGGGTTTAAAGAGTACTGTTCGATTTTTGATAATAAAATAGAGTTAACAAAACGGAATTTTATAATGTCACTTTCATCATCTCCAGTAATTTGTCTTCCCATATCTGGCGTTAATATGTGTTGATAGGTATCTTTCCAATTCATTGCTCCAAGAATAACGGTATTGTTTATTCTTGACCATTTTAAATTTGAGTTTTGTGTTAAATTGTCTGATGCTTCATCGCTTAAATACGCTATATTGAGGGATGTTAAAAACATCATGTAGATACTTTGCATACCAACATCAGATTTGTAATCTCTTTCTTTATTAATCCAATAATTCATTTTCGCATCATTTATTTTTTCATTAACTATTGCAAAGGAGTGTAGAACATCAAAATCTTTTTTGTATTTATCACTTAATCCATAAGTTATTAATTCTGCTTTTTCAAATTCTATACAATTTTTAGAATTAAATTTAACTATAATGTCTTCTTCACTTATCTCACCAACTATTCTTTTACCGAAATAATTAAATGTGACTGTTTCGTTTGTTTTTACAAATTTTATCTTATCGCTGTTTCCTTTTGTTATTTTATCATAGCTGGAATAATCAAAGTCATAAATTGTTTTTCCATAATATTTTGATAATGTGTATTTTAAACCAGTTTCATCAAAGCCCATGGTTTTGAACTTAACATTAGCAGTATTCTCTCCATTCTGGATATAATTAATGATTTCACTATTTTCTGTACTTTTATCAATATATGCTCCAAATTGTTCAATATTACTACTGCAATTATTTCTATAGATTATGTGGGTATAATTCAGACTTCTATAAATGATAATTCCGTTTCCTGTTAACTTTTCAAATTTATAGCTGTGCTGTATTTCCCCATTATCAAATGGCAATAATTGATATTCTCCTCCTAAATACGTTGCCCCATATTCTGGCATATAACTTGTTGAATAAGTATAATATCTATCTCCAACTTTAAATTCTAATAATTGATTTTTTTCCAGTCTAATAATGCCATTAATACCGTCTTTTATTGAATAAACGCTATTTGGGAAAACGTATGGGAATGTTACATTAACATAATTTGGTATTTTAATTTCATATGTAAAATTGGTGTTTTTAATCTCTTCTTTTATTGATTCCGGATAAATTTTTATGTTATTTGCTATAGATAAACCGTCATGCTGTGAAGTAATTATATAATCTCCTGGAGGAAGATTAATATTTAAACTTGCAATTCCATATTCATTGGTGGTTCTTATGTAGAATACACCATTGATATTAAAAGTTACTTTCTCATATGCATTCGCATTTCCCTTTCCATCAAGTAAAGATACTTTAAATTTTGTTCCATCCTTATATTCCATATTAATGTCTGATGCTTTAAGCGTAGGTAGAATTTTAATATTATTTGAAACTTTACATCCATCATAATTTGCAGTTATAATATAATCTCCTGGAGGTAAATTTAAATTAAGGCTAGCTATTCCTAAAATATTTGTTTGGCGGTGATATAAAATTCCATTAATATTGAATTCAATTTCATGGTCTGATCCTACAATGTCTCCATTATTTTCAAGTATGCAAACAGTATATTTTGTTCCATTTTTATAATATTTCACTATATCTCGGTTATTTGTAATTGTAGGCAATACTGTAATGTTATTGCTTATTTTTTCATTATTTTGTGGGTTTATTGCAGTTAATATATAGTTTCCCTGAACTAAATTAATATTCAGCTTAGCTATTCCATTTTCATCAGTTACTCTGGTATAAAATACCCCATTAATATTAAAGCTTACAGGAGTATTTTTTAAATCATTACCGCTTGTATCTAAAAATTTGGCACTATACTGCGTTGAGTTTCTATATATTTTAACAACATCCGCCCCATATATTGTGCTTTTAATAGTAATGGTATTGTTTTGCGATTGTTCATCGTTTACTGTTGTTGTAATTTCATATTTTCCACTAGCTAAATTTAAAGCAACAGATGCATGCCCTTCATCATTAGATTGGCGTGCATAGGTTACATTATTTATATTGAATGTCACGGGAATATTTTCTAGCGGATTTTTATTTTCGTCTCGAATATCAGCTATAAATCGAGTTCCATCTTTATAGTACATCTCCACATCATGTGTTTCAACTTGAATATTTTCCTGTGGAGTGCTTTCTGTTGTTATAGTTTCATTTTCAATTTCTGCAGCTGAAACAGAACTAATTAGAAAAATAGTTAAGAAAAATAAAACTATCATGCTTGTTTTTTTAATCATAGTATCTACCAAACCGTTAATTTTTTTTAAGAAATTAACACTTAAACTATGATTAAATCATTATAAATGTTTTGATTTAAAATTTAAAAAGAAATTGTTTATTAAAATGAATTTACAACATTAATTCTTACTTTCTATTATCATAATGCACATATAAGTAAATTCACTTGTTGCAATGTTTTTTAATGATGTTGAGACAATTTTTTCATCAGGATAGGATAATCTTTCACAGACTGTAACTTGACGGTTTTCACTAACTCCATTATCAAGTAAAAATTGTGCCATATCCTTAACTTTTCTTGATGGAAGTGCAATAGTTACTTTTCCATTATCAATGACTTTTAAAATATCTTCAATGTTTTCCCTGCCATGAAAAGTCATTACATTTGCATTATCCCATTGAATATGATTTTTAGCAGCTGCAAGCTGAAGAGAACTGATTCCGGGAATCACTTCAATATTGTCCTTTGGAAAATTTTTTTCATCAGATATTCTTAAAACAGTATTTAAAACACCAGAAAAACCAGGATCACCAGTTGATAAAATTGCAACACTATTTCCATCAATTGCTAAATCAACACCCTCTTCTAATTTATCAACTAACTCTTTTACATTAAATGCAATGGTGTTTTTCACATCACTAAATAAATCAATAGCTCTGGTACTTCCCACAGTATAATCACAGTTTTTCACACATTCAACTGCCTTAATGGTTAAATATTCTTCCGCACCAGGTCCGATTCCAATGATAAATATTTTTCCACTCATATTAATCCTCAATTTCTAATGCTTTTATATTTATATCATATTTTTATCTTATCTAATATTAGTTTATTGATGCTGATAGTTAGAAAGGTGTGACAATAATTTGATTATTTCAGGAATTTTTTAAATTATTCAATGCATCTTTTAAAAAGTCATAGATGGATTTTGCTCCTATTAATTCTTCAGGGTCTTCCCAATCAGACGGATATAAAATGAACGGTCTGGTCTGACTCCCTCCAAGACCACCATGGCTTCCAATTAATTCTTCAAATGCACAAATTTCTTCATTTTCAGGATTATAAAAACTATTCACTAGAATATCTGGCATATGTTTAAAGGTATTGTGTCTTTTTAAATGCATTGCTGCATTTTCCCCAAAGTTTTCTAATGGATTTTTTCCAACTATCTTATCATTATTCAAATAATAAATGCCGTCTTGGCCAATAATCATTGGGCCATTAGTAAATGAATCAACTAATATAAATCCAATTCCCTGATGTTTAACAAGCCCCGGAATTAAATTAGGGAATAATGAAACTATTTCTTCATAATATAGTCTTCTATTCCATTGTGTTAAATAGATTAACCCTAAATTTCCAGAACCAAGTACAATTAATGTTGAATCTTTTGCTTTTTTTGTAGTTTGTTCTTGGCTGTCATGTTTTGTAATATAGTCTAAATCACTCCGATATCTTTTTCTAAAGTCTTCAATAAGTTCTGTAGTGATAAAATCAGGCATTTTATCCTTTAAATTTTCTACTTTATCTGAAAAGAAATCGCTGTTTTTAATGTCATCCACTTTATCCAAAAGAGTTCCAATTTGTTTGTTTTCAGGAATATATGCATCTCTGAAATGATTGGAAATGTAGGTATGTTTATCATAAATTTTCATATCGTCGGGCAGTAATCTTCTAACATAATTGGCTAATGTAATCCCATACCTTTGTTTGAATGTTTGTCCATTTCCTTGACCATGATCTGATAACACTACGAATTCATAATGTCTATCACAGATTTTTTCAGCTTTTTGAAGTCTATTAAATTCTAAATCAATTTGTTTTAAAACATTCCATACATCATCGTCACGAACGCCGCTGTGGTGTGCTACTTCATCATAACCCACATAACTAGCATATGCAACGTTAATTTCCCCTTTTGACATATCTCCAATTAACGTTTCTGTTGCCATTTCACGCAATAATACATTAGCGCCCGCCCTTATTGTAGCATAAAGTATTGTTCTTCTAAGTCTGGGCTGGATATTTTTTATCCTATGCATTAATTGGGATTTTAATTCAATTATTATCTCCCATAAAAATAATATAAAAACTCTTTGAAATGAATAAGCATCTAGAAAAACAACATTTAATGATGGGGTGTATGAATTAATAAATAATTTAAATCTTGATGATGTTAAAACAGGATTTGCACTGTCTCCAGTAAACATGTTTGTTATGCTGGTTCCCTTATCACATAATAATCCATTTCCATCGGATATTCTTTTTTCAATTATTGGGGCATGCGATAATTTTCCAGAAACCATTATTTTATTATTATTATCTTTTTCAACCCATCGGTAGGCAACAATGTCCTCATTGTTCCCATGTAATATTCCGGCTTGGCTTGCACCTGTTTGTGAGGATAAATCGGTTTCCCATTTCTTTAATGTATGGCTGTTACTTTCAATCCAATTTTTAATCGTCGGCATTATATCCTTATCAAGTGCCTCTTTTAAAACATCGACAGACAGACCATCAATTTCAAGGATTATCAGGCCGGGAAATATTTTTTCCTTGGGATTTTCTTTTTTAACATAATTTGCAATTCTTTGGGTGTATCTATCATAATAATCAATTTTTGCTATGTTTGAAAGAATTGTTGTTGCAATTGCCATTGCTAATGGAATAATGAATGATTCAAGGGAACCTGCAGAAACTCCAGGAATAAAAACAGTTATCAAATAAAAAATTGCCGTATTAATTATTAATGCACCAGCACCAAATGTGACTACCATAAATTTCATTAGAAATTTAGTTAATATTGGCCAAAGAATAGTATTTGAAATTCCAACGCAAATTGTTATTATAATTGCATTAATCCAGTTTCCCAATATAAAATTATCAAATACTAGGGATGATCCAATAATAACTAAAGTATGTGAAACTCCGATTATAACATGCATAATCAGTGTTTTAAAAGCATTAACAATATTCATTTATGCCTCAATTTTAATAGTTTTTCTTTTAGTTGTTTTGAGATAAAATAATGTAATTTCTGGGTTACAGTTAACTCTAAGCCAAAAAGTATTTGTTCCAAGACCTTTGCTTGTATATTGAATCATATCATCAACTTTATATAATCCAACAGGATATTTCACGGAATAAGAACATCTGAAAGGTGTTGTTTTAACTCCGGGAATTACTAATTGACCGCCATGCGAATGTCCTGACATTTGAAGGTCAAATTTTTTGGTTTTTGCTGAAATTTTAGCAAAATCCGGTTCATGGACTAATAAAATACTCGCGCCATCTTCAGGCAATTTGTCAAGTACTTTATTCAAATCGTCTGCTCCAACAGTACAGCTGTCAATACCTGAAATATTAAGTTTTTCACCATCTCTTTCAATTGTATACACATCATTGCTTAACTCAATGATGTCTGATTTTTTCAGAATTTCTCTAATTTTTTCAGGGCCAGTCCAGTGGTCATGATTTCCTAAAACTGCAAATTTTCCATCTTTGGCTTTTAATCTCTTAAAAGAATCTAAAAGAGCATCTTCATAGCCTTCTAAAATATATGAAACATAGTCTCCAGTTAAAGTAATCATATCTGGGTTTAAATCATTGACATAATCAACAACTCCCTCCAAATATTCGGGACTTATCCACTGACCTAAATGAATATCTGTTAAGTTAACGATTCTGTAATTATGAAATACAAATGGCAAATCTTTAATTTCCGCATTAACATTTACCAAATCAAATAATTCGGGCTTAAATGTCGTATTTCCTCTTGTTTGTGTTAAAAATGTTTGGAATCCCTTACGAATTCTCATTGCTGAAAGTCTTTCATTTACCAATTTTTCACCTTACTTTTTAAATAAGTTCGTGAAACTATTTATATTTTAAAAATTAAATAATTATTGTGATTATTATGCTTCAAATTGCAGTTTGTGGAAAACCAAATGTGGGAAAATCATCTTTTTTCAATTCTGCTACCTCATCAACTGTTGAAATGGCAAATTATCCTTTCACGACAATTGATGCTAATAAAGCAGTTGCTCATGTTATTAAAGACTGTCCATGTAAAGAATTGGGAGTTACATGCAATCCTAGGAACTCATTATGTATTGATGGAAAAAGATTACTTCCAATAGAATTGATAGATGTTGCAGGATTGGTTCCTGGAGCACATGAAGGAAAAGGATTAGGGAATAAGTTTTTAGACGATTTAATGCAAGCTAAAGTATTCATTAATGTTATTGATGCATCAGGTTCAACAGATTTGGAAGGAAACCCTGTTGATCCTGGAAGCCATGATCCTCTTGACGATTTAGAATTTTTAGAAAATGAAATTGTAATGTGGATGTATGGAATTTTATCTAAAAATTGGGTTAGGCTTATAAGGAAAGTTGGTGCTGAACATTTAGACATTTCAAAAGTATTATTTGATCAGTTGTCCGGTACTGGAATTGCTATTGAAGACATCATTGAGGCTAAAAGAACAATCGAACCAGATTATAATAAATGGGAAGAGGAAGATTTAATTCAATTAACAAGAAATATCTTAAAAATAGCAAAACCAATGATGATTGTAGCCAATAAAGCTGATTTACCAACTTCTGAAGAAAATATTAAAAGAATTAAAGAAAAATATCCTAATGTCATACCAGCTTCTGCCGAATCTGAAATTGCATTGGTTAGGGCTAATGAAGCGGGTTTAATCAGTTATCTTCCAGGCGATGATCATTTTGAAATTTTAAAAGAAGATGAATTATCTCCTAATCAATTAAAAGCTCTTCAATATATTCAAACTAATATTTTAGATAAATATGGAAGTACCGGAATTCAGGATGCACTAAACTATGGTATTTTTACTTTACTTGAAAATATTGTTGTTTATCCGGTTCAGGATGAACACAAATACACTGATCAAAAAGGTAATGTGCTTCCTGATGGAATTTTACTTAAAAATGGTTCAAATCCTCGTCAATTAGCATATATGGTTCATTCTGATATTGGAGATAAATTTATGCATGCTGTGGATGCCAGGTCTAACATGCGTGTAGCCAGTGATTATGAACTTAAAGATGGAGACATTATAAGTATTATTACACGCCAATAATACTTCTCTTTTTATTTTTTTGATTTTCATGAATAATTCATTATTGACAAAAGATTTAAATCCCGACGAATTTAATGATTATTATTTTTTAAAAGAAGAATTAAAAGATTTTTGTCGCAGTGAAGGATTAAAGGTAAGTGGAAGTAAAGGAGATTTGGAAAAAAGAATTATTCATTATTTATCCACTGGTAAAAAGTTAAAGGAATCCGGTACCAATGGTTATTCAACTCAATCATCATCAGAAATTAGTCTTGATTCTAAACTGGGTGAAAATTTTAAATGCAGTGAAGATAAACGAGAATTTTTTGAAAAAGAAATAGGCAAATCTTTCAAATTCAAGGTAAAATTTCAAAAATGGCTAAAAGCAAATCCGGATAAAACCTACCAAGATGCAATCTATGCATATTATGAAATCCAAAACTCAAAGGAAAAAACAGAAATAGGTAAACAGTTTCAATACAATCAGTATATAAGAGATTTCTTTGAAGATAATGTAGATAAATCATTAGATGATGCTATTAAATGCTGGAAATATAAAAAATCATTAAAGGGACATAATAAATATGAAAAAAGCGATTTGGTGATTTTATGAAAAAAATAAAAATTACAGTAATGAGAAAAGTTAGGCACGATGATTTAATTGAAAAGTATGAAAACCCTTTAGAACATGAATGTGATGTTGAAGAAGGCCAAGTTTTTATTGCGAATGGTTGGCTTAAGCCTGATGACTTTTGTGATAGTGCTTGGGAAAGTCTTTCACCATTTGTATTGGCTTTAGCTAATGGAGCTAGTGATTTCTATGACGGATGGATGAAAGATAAAAAATCTGCAATGATTTCCTGTAATGATGGATTCAGACCAGTAAGCTTTCTTTTAGAAACACTGGATGAAGATGCAGATTAACTTTAATACAGAACAGTTAATTTTTTTAATTAAATCTTTCCACTTTGATTTGTTAGTTAAAATATTTGCAATTGCTGTAATCTTAAATATCCTTGGAATGTGGGTTGCAATGATATTTCATATTATTTCATTTATTGTATGGATTTACGGTATGTATGCTACTTATCAAGAAGTACAACTTGTTAATGGAGCTTAATTCAACTCCATTATTCTATTTT
>CACXWH010000045.1 GCA_902771225.1 uncultured Methanobrevibacter sp.
TAGGATAATTAAGAATTTATGAAAAGGTTTATATATTATAAAAACATAATAATATACGATGTGAATATAAATTCACCTCAACAATGAACATCAGTCAACTATTTTATAATCTCCAAAATTAGTTCATTGTATAATACACAACGAGAAGTAGATAAAAAACTCTACTTCCCCCCCCCATCCCTAATTTTTTAACTATATAATCTATTCTACACAATTTAAAACTTAATTAATGA
Organism: uncultured Methanobrevibacter sp.; assembly: GCA_902771225.1. Classification (GTDB taxonomy): domain Archaea; phylum Methanobacteriota; class Methanobacteria; order Methanobacteriales; family Methanobacteriaceae; genus Methanocatella. Next base: position 234 of record CACXWH010000045.1, read on the forward strand.
TAATCAAGAATATTTTTCCTATTTATTATAGTTTAAAAAAATTATTTCTTTTTAAAAAGCAAAAATAAAATGAAAAAACATAATACGATATAAAATATAATTCATGTCAAAATATACTACTTGAAGCAGAAAAAAATATTTTTAGTCCATTTTTTAATCAAACATTATCCAAAATACTTGAATCTGCTCCAGCAATTTCTACAAGATACTCTGCTTCAACAATATGTAAATCTGCAGGAATAACAATACAATGAAGAGGACCTCCAAAATCAAAATCCATCAAATCTGAAATTTTACCGGCTTTTACAACCACATCCTTTGAACCTACACGTGCAATACCAATTTAATATTCATTAAATAATCCAAACCTTGATTTACAGTCATATAACGATTATTATGGGCTTGAATGTCTAGCAAAACCAAAGTATGCAAGTTTGATTTTAAATTTTCTTCAATTGCAACATATGGAGATTTAGGATAGAAATTATAATCAGGAAATGGAATTGTAGTTACTTTACCAAATTTATAACCCTGAAGGCCAGAAATAGCTGGTGCTGAAGATAAGATTGAAGACCCATGAATAACTTCATATTCAATACCTTTTTTAGCACATTGAACTAAAAAATCACTATGAGTTGTCGCAATTAACGGATCACCACCCGTAATTAATGCAACATCCAAATCTCCAGCCTCTTCAATAAATTTATGTTCTTCTTCAACCTCATTTCTAACTAAAATTTCGATTTCTTTACCAATTAACTCCTCAATTTTATCAAAACTAGATCCAAATAAACGTGAAGTAAAAAATTCCGCATAAATTTTATCTACATTTTTTAAACAATCCAAACCTTTTAAAGAAATATCTTTTTCGTCAAATAAACCTAAACCTACTAAATAAAACATGATATAATATATATGAAATAAAACATAAAAAAGTTATTATGAAATCAGTGAAGGTTCCATTAAAAAAGCTTAATGATGTTAGAAAAGAATTAATGGAAAAAGAATTAATGAGAATGGATTATCGTATTAAAGCTGAAGCTGATTATGGTTATATCCCTATAAAAGAAGATATTGAAGGATATGAGATAGTTGATATTGAATTAAAAGAATTAAATACCCATCCACATAACTTCTCAGAACTACTTGAAGACGAATTGACTGATGAAGAAATTAATGCATTGAAAACTTCTTTTGACACAATTGGAGATATTGTAATTTTAGAAATTCCCGATAATTTAATTTCCAAAAAGAATATTATTGGAAAAGCTACGCTTGACTTTACAAAAAGAAAATCCATTTATATGAAAAAAAGTGCTGTACATGGAACAATTAGAATAAGAGATTTGGAATTAATTGCCGGTGAAGACAATCCCGTAACGATTCATAAAGAACATGGCGCAAGATTAAAGCTAAATGTGGAGGAAGTTTACTTTTCGCCAAGACTTGCAACTGAACGAAAACGTGTGAGTGATAGTGTCTGTGATGGCGAAAACATTTTAGATATGTTTTGTGGAATAGGACCATTTCCAATTGTAATAGCTAGAAATAATGACGTAAATATTACAGGTGTTGATATTAACGAAAATGCAATAAAATATTTTAAAGAAAACATTAAAATTAACAAAGTTAAAAATATTGATGCAATATGTGGAGATGCTAGGGCAATATCAACATCATTTAAAACGAAATTTAATAGAATAATTATGAACCTTCCAGGCCTGGCCTATGATTTTCTTGATGTTGCAATGAATTTAATTGAAGATGATGGAATAATTAATTATTATGAATTTTCTGATGGATATGAACAAGGCACAAAAAGATTAATTGAAGCTGCTTTAAAAGAAAATAAAAATGTGGAAATAATTAACACAAGAAAAGTTAAATCCACATCACCAGGAGAATGGCATATAGCCATAGATGTAAAAATAACATCTAAATAGGATCGATTATACCATTTTCAGTGATAATTCCCGTAATAAATTCTTTAGGAGTGATATCAAAACCAGGATTAATTACTTCAGTGCCTTTAGGACAAATTCTAGCACCACCATAATACCTTACTTCATCACCATCCCGCTCTTCAATGATAGTGTCAAAAATTGAAGCCTCCATGTCAAAAGTAGATAAAGGAGCAGCCACATAAAATGGAACATCATGTTGTTTAGCTGCCATTGCAACCATAAATGAACCAATTTTATTAACGACACCACCTTTAGCTATCCTATCAGCACCTATAACAACTTTATCAATTTTACCTTGAGACATTAAAAATCCGGAAGCTACATCAGGGATTAATTTCACTGGAATATTTTCCTGCTGCATTTCCCAAACACTTAAACTAGCCCCCTGACCACGAGGTCTTGTTTCATCACAAATGACATTAATATTTTTTCCTGCATCACGAGCCGCACGAACAACACCCAAAGCAGTCCCATAATCAACACAAGCTAGTGCACCCGCATTACAATGAGTTAAAATAGTATCCCCATCATCAATGACTTCACTGCCATATTTTCCAATAGCCATATTAGTATCAATATCTTCCTGATACATTTTCAAAGCTTCATCCAAAGGATTTTCACTATTCAATACCCTATCAACTGCCCAGAACAAATTAATGGCTGTTGGTCGTGCAGCTTTAATTTCATCTGCAGCTTTATTCAAATCATCACCATTCAAATAAGCAAGAGCCATTCCAAATGCTGCAGCAACACCTATAGCAGGTGCACCACGGACAACCATATCTTTGATTGCTATAATAACCTCTTGGTAATTTTTGCAATAAACATAAATTAATTCATCTGGAAGTTTAGTCTGATCAATTAATTTTAACTTATTATCTTCCCATTCTATAGTTCTCATAAATAATACTTATAATTTAAAAGAATATAAAAATTTGTAAAAAAATATTCTGATTGCACGCTACCAATATAATCAAATTTATTTAATTAACAACATAATAATTAATTATGAAATTGTCAAAATCAAAAATCAATACATATCTTAAATGTCCCCGTGAGTTTAAATACAGATATATTGATGAAATTGAAGTAGAACCGAATGAATATATGGAACTTGGAACCAATGTTCATTTAATTGCAGAAAAGTATGCTAAAATTTATGGAGATAATCCTCAGGAAAATCCCAAATATTATCTTGATTTGATAGCTAGACAAGAAAAAATCAATGTTGATGAAATAGACACTCATTTAGATAGTTTAGCTTCTTTTTTTAATACAGCATTTATAGAAAAGGATTATAAACTTTTCAGTCAAGAAGAGTATTTAATCGACGAAAAACACAATTTTAGTGGGATTACAGATATTATTCTAGAAACAGCTGATGAAGATTTAATAGTTATTGATTATAAGACTGGTTCATCATCTTCCTTTAACAAATGCCGTTTGGAGCTCGGATATTACAAAATGCTTGTTGAAAGCAATTATGACAGAAATGTTATTAGTGCAGGAATATTTTTCACAAAAGACAATAAATTAAGACTCCTGCATTTCAAAGATAATGATAATAAAAGAATATACATGTGTAATCAAGAACTAAAGGAAGGTCTTGATACATTATATGAAGTTAGAAAAAATGTAAATGAAGCCAAATTTCCAAAAGAAGAACAATTCTTATGCAGATATTGTACTTACTCAAGCATATGCTACAAAGACAAAGACTAAAAAAAAGAAATTAAAAAGTGATTATTTTTCAATTACATAACCACTATTTTGACCCTTAGTAATAAAAATAGGTGCATTTTCACCTAAAAATTCACGAGTTGCTTTTAATACAGATTCCTTGTTTCTTTCATCAACAACAGAATAAATAGTTGGTCCAAAAGAACTCATTCCAACACCATATGCACCATTATCACGCAAATGCTGCATTAAATTATGCATTCTTTCATCATATAATGTTAATTCTGCTTTTTGAAATCCTCTTTTATGAATTTCATCAATACATACTCCAAACTCTTCAATATCTTTTTCAAGCATGGCAGGAATCAAATTCATAAATACAATGTGAGACAATTCTTCAACTTCTCTTTGAGGCAGTGGACAGAACCTTTGGAATAAATTGACCTCTTCACCATCATGAATAGACAAACCATAAGGAGGTATTGCTACCAGGACATCCCATTCCTGAGGAAAATCATATCTTCCAATAAGGGGTGGCGGACAAGCATTTGATGCGGAAGAAGGTAAAAAAGTTGATTTTTCTTTTAAACTGTGTCCTCCATCAGCAATAAATCCTCCATCTTCAAAGCCATAAGTTCCAATACCGGAAGTTCCTCCCCTTCCAACAATAGTAGATAATTCTACAGATGATTTTTCAATTCCAACTGTTTCACAAATTAGTTTAGAAGCAGCAAGAGCAATTTGAGTTCCGGATCCAAACCCAGAATGTGGAGCAAATGCATTATGAACTTTAAAATTAAAACCAACATCCAAATCAAAATGATTGCAAATATCATTATAAGCCTGTCTTATTTTTAAATTACATTCTTCGATAGCTTCTTCATCAATGATACTCTCATCAAATTCTACAGTAATTCCACTTTCTGTTTGAGTACTTTCTAAAATAAATTGTGGATTTTGTAGAGAAAAACCAATTCCTCCATCAATTCTTCCATAAGAACCGTTTAAATCCAACAAAGTTATATGAATTCTAGCAGGTGTTCTTATTATCATTTTCATCGCCATATATTAATTAATACAATTATATTTTTATAAACTTATCATATATACAGTTTATTCCACATTAAAGTCGACAACTTCACCATTTTCATTAACTATTTTAGCAATTGTATCCTGAGCATCTTTAAGCCTATTGTCACAAGCTTTAACTAAATCCATAGCTTTTTTAAATTCTTCAATTGCATTATCTAAAGGAACATCACCTTTTTCTAACTTTTCAACAATTTCTTCTAATTCTTTTAAATTATCTTCAAAACTCGCATTTTCATCTACCATATTAAATCACCTTTGTATTAACATTACCATCTTCAAATTCAACTTCAAGATTATCTCCAGATTTCAATTGTTTAGCACTAGAAATAAGTTTTCCATCACTTTTAGCCAAAGTATAACCTCTTTTTAATGTGTTTAATGGATTTAAAATCTCCAATTTTGATAATTGTAATAAATAATTTTCTTTTTGATTTTTAATAATTTCTTGTGGATTTTTAAAAACATTTGAATTTTTAACTAAATCCAGCCTATTCTGATTTTTCATTATTAATGACTCAGAAGAGTGTTGTAAACGATTAATAATACCATCCAACATCATTTCCTTAGGCGCATAAATCTCACCCGGAGACGTAAATAGTCTTTTAGAAATAATATTATCTAACTTATTTTTATTTTCATCCAAAATTTTATTAATAGCCAAATTTGCTCTTGAATCAAGTTGATTTACACCATTTTTAATTTCAACATATGGTGGGACTGCAATTTCAGCTGCTGCAGTTGGAGTTGCTGCTCTTAAGTCCGCTACAAAATCAGATATGGTAAAATCTATTTCATGACCTACTGCACTGATAACTGGAGTTTCACATTCATAAATGGCCCTTGCAACAATCTCTTCATTAAAAGACCATAAATCTTCAATACTTCCCCCACCTCTTCCAACAATTAAAGTATCCAAATCAAATTTATCAGCATTTTTGATTTGATAAACAATATTTTGGGAAGCTTTTTCACCCTGAACTAATGAAGGAAACAATATTACTTCACATAATGGCCAACGCCTTTTAATAGTTATTATAATATCACGAATAGCTGCACCGTTAGCTGCCGTTATAACTCCAATTCTTTTTGGAAAATTAGGGATTTTCTTTTTATGAGATTGGTCAAATAACCCTTCTTTATTTAGTTTTTCTTTTAATTCTTCAAAACGCCTATGCAAATCACCAATACCGTCTTTAGAAATCTCACTCACATATAACTGATAAACTCCATTAATTTTATAAACATCAATTTTACCCTCAATAAGTACTTTCATGCCATCTTCAGGTTTAAATTTAAGTCTACGACGAGCGTTAAACATCACACCCTTAATCTGACTATTTTCATCTTTTAAAGTAAAATATAAATGTCCGCTTCGATATAAATTAACGTTTGATAGTTCTCCTTTAATAAAAACATGTTTTAAATTTGAATCACTACCAATAAGTCTAGCAATATAATCCGTGATTTTAGATACAGTGATATACTCCTTATCCATCAAAATCACCTTTGTTATTATTTTAATAATATTAGTACAATAATCTTTTGATTTTATATATTAAAATTAATAACATATTAATTAGGAAATGATATTATGGCAGATAAGGACTTAAAATTAGAAACCAAATGCTATGATGCTAATGAATATGGATATTTATATGGGTTGAACAAAAGAATTCCGGATGAAGATTTTGAAAAAATAAAACCTTATATGAGGAATTTTAGAAGAAAAGACTTTGTGGATGGGATAATCAAAGTTACCGGAAGACCTGAAGGTTATCGTTGCCTAGAAAAAGATGTTGCGAAGGTTGAGGAAATTTTAGGAATTGAAAACACATTAGAAAAAAGACAAAATAAAATTAAAAAAGCATTTCAAGACCCTATTAAAAAAGCAAATCTTAAAAACAAAACTTATGAGTGGCTCAATACTCTCTTTAGAAATGGGGGTACACGACCAAAACAGGATTTAAGCCGCCTAGCAATCCATTCAACCAAAATTTATGATCCGGAAGACAGTTTTAAAACAGGAAATGAACATGGCGAAGGAACATTATTCATCTATACACCCCACGGAATGTGGTATATTATTAACAATTGTGGAGAATTCAGCGATTTAAGTTTGAATAATGTGAAAACTCCCAATGGTGGAGCTATTGGCTATAGACTAATGTATGATGATACACTTGATACATTAATTAGAATATACACTGAAGAGAATGAATATAGTGGTAAAATGTTATTTTAATTGATTCAGCAGTTTTTAAAAATCCTACTGTATAAAATATTGAAAACAATTTTAAAAAATCAGCAAAAAATAGACAAATTTAAATTATAAATATAAATATATATTAAATAATATGGTAGCGAAACTTGATGACACTGAAAAAAAAATTGTAGAAGCAACATTTAAAATTCTTCAAAACGAGAGTGTTGAAAAAACTACAACAAAAAAAATTGCTAGTGAAGCAGGCGTTAACGAAGTAACAATCTTTAGAAAATTTAAACATAAAGACAGCCTTATAGAAATTACAAAAGAGTACTATATGGACATTCTCATTTATAAATTAGAAGAAATTTTTTCTTTTGAAGGTGATGAGGAAATTAGCGAATATTTAAACAAAAACTTTATGGGTTTTTTAAATCTTCCTGAAGAGAATTTAAGTATCATTAAGATAGCTATGGAAGAAGTTAAAGATATCCCAGAAAAGAAACATATTCTTTCGTCCATTACTGATACCATCATTGACAAACTTGATGAATATTTTAAATTGCAAAAAGAAAAGGGCAATATTAGAGACGTGGATACTAGGGTTTTAGGTGTAATGTGTTATAGTATGACATTCCAGTCAATTGTTTTATGGAAAATATATGATGATATTACAGAAGAAGAAGCAATTGGATTTGGTAAAAGTTATTTAGATATGCTTTTAAACGGAATAAAACCTCAATAAGCATTATTTTTTAAATAATTTACTTATTCACTTAAAAAAAATTAAAAAAAGTAGATTTAGTAATGACTTTGTGGAGTCATTCCTAAATGATGATCTTCGCTTTTCTTACCAGGTATTCCATAAGCATCTGCTCTACATTGAGTACATGCTCTAAATACTGGTATTATTTCTTCTACTTGCTCACGAACACTTTCCATCATTGAACAATCCGGACGTGAATAATGTTTCATCTTAGCCAAAGGTATTAACGGCAAGATGTTCATTAAAGAAGCACCTCTTTTTTTAACTTCTTTTGCAATTTCGATTATGTGTTCGTCATTTAATCCAGGTATTAATACTGAATTTACTTTAACAACCATGCCATTGGCTGCAGCTTTTTCAACACCATCCAATTGATTTTTGATTAAGATTTCCACAGCCTCATAATCCTTATATACTTTGCCTTCATATTTAATGAATGAATAGATATCTACTGCAATATCTGGGTCAATTGCATTGATTGTTACTGTGACTGAATTAACACCAAGTTCTGCAAGTCTATCTGCATATTTCGGAAGTAAAAGTCCATTAGTACTCATACATTTGATTAAATCAGGATGTTTATCTGCCATTTTTTCAAAGAATTCAAACGTTTCTTCATTAGCTAGTGAATCTCCCGGACCCGCTACACCGACAACTGAAATTGGACCGTCTGCAGTTACTTCATCAATGTGAGTAATTGCATCTTCTGGTTTCATTATACAACTTGTTACTCCAGGTCTGTCTTCTTCATTATTAATATCTCTTGTACAGAAGTTACAGAAAATATTACATTTTGGTGCAACTGGTACATGAGCCCTTCCAACTTTATCATGCATTTTTTCATTAAAGCAAGGGTGTGCTTTAGTTATATGTGCAAATCTTGAACCTTTATGTTCATTCATAATAACCCCTCTCTCCTATTGATTATAGTTATTTTATAACATATGTTATATAAACTTTTCTACATTCCACTTTCTAATTCAGCAATATATTCATTAGCTTTTTCAATCCATGCATCCATAATTAGCTCATCAGTAGCTACAACAGCTACAATATCATTATTAGACATATCCTTAATAATTTTAAATCCTTCAGGCAAAATTCTAAAAATTGCATCATAAATTCTTCTTTGAAGATTAGAATGCGGGTCATCTATGATTAAAGTTTCTAAGGTTAATTGATTGCCTGAAATTTCAAGCACGTATCGGTTAGGTTGATAAATTTCATCCCTAGAAAACATTCTCCATAATTTATTTAAAATATTCGGAAGGTAATTTTCATCTTCAATAAGGATTGTAGTTACATCTTTTTCTTTATTATAAGTAAATGAAGCAACATCATTAAATTCAACAACATTAGAAGTTTTTTTCATTTTAATAGCTAATATAAATACAGGATCATCAGGATTAACAAAAGCTTTTAAATCATCAACAGAAGGACCTAAAACTAAATCTTGAAAGATTTGCTTTATGATGATTTCATAAACCTCTGCGCCCTTCTTATCATAGCATTCAACTAACATCAAACCCCTCTTTTTATTTGTTATCTTGTCTATGTCCCATTCCAGATACAAGAAGAGCTGATCCCACAGCACCAATATGCTGGGAATATTCAGGAACAATAACTTCAATTCCGCCTAAAGTTTCACTTACAGCTTCAACAAGACCTGAAATTAAACTTGTTCCTCCCACTTGTATTAATGGTTCACGAATATCAATTTCCTGAAGCTGTTGTTCATAAACTTGTTCTGATACAGAGTGACATGCAGCAGCTGCAACATCTGCTTTAGAACCACCTGCCGCAAGAGTAGTAACAAGGTCTTGAATACCGAATACAATACAATAAGAGTTTAACATCGCTTTTCTCCAATCACCTTGAACAGCTAAAGGACCAAGTTCAGTAATGTCAACATCCAATCTACGTGAAGTCATATCTAAAAATCTTCCAGATGCACCAGCACAAATACCACCCATGGTAAAGTTATCAGGAATACCATTATTAACAGTAATTACTTTATTATCCATACCACCAATATCCAATACAGTAGCTTCACCTTTTTGACAATCAGCCAAGTATACTGCACCTTTTGCATTAACAGATAATTCTTCCTGAATAAGTTCGGCACCAAATTCCTGACCCATGGTGAATCTACCATAACCAGTAGTCCCAATACCGTCAACATCATCCCAACCATAATCAGTTTGAGAAAACGCTTCACTCGCCGCTGTTTTTGCAGATTCAATAATATCTTTAGTTGATGTCCAACCGGTTCCAATAACCTTATTGTTTTCCATCAGAACCGCTTTGGTAGTAGTTGAACCAGAGTCTAAACCAAGAGTAAGACCTTCTTGTTTTTCACGAGCAAGGATACTTCTACGAGTTACAGTAGTAGCCAATGCTTCCATACGAATAAATAATTCATCAGCCTTTGTTCTTTCAGTAAATGAATAAGTAACCACTGGAATACGAGTATTATTCTGGATAAAACGCCTTACCTCATTTCTTACAAGTGCTGCCTCAGCACATCTAAAACAAGTAGCAATAAATACTGCATCAGGTTTTGATTTACCTTCAACAATAGCCATAGCCCTTGCAATCATTAATTTTAAACTTGAACTTTGAGCAGAAAAACCAAATTTTACATAAGCTTCATCAATATAATCCAAATCAATTTCTGGAAGAATAATTTCTGCACCAAATTTATTAGCTGCTTTTTCAATTTCCTTTTGAATTCCACTATATTCAGTTCCACATGAAACTAAAGCAATTTTTACCATATTTTATTCCCCCTCTGTTTCTTCGAGTGAATCTATGAACTCATTAATTTCATTAACCATCACATATGTTTCATCCTGATTTGTCGGATATTTGAGTTCTAAAACAGGAATATCACGATTTCTAAGTAAGAATATTGATAATTCATTAGTTCTTGCACATCCAATACAACCAAAACCAAATGGTGCGCCGTCAACAATAATAGCTGCTTCAGCATCATCAATTAATGGGCCAATGATAGACATTCTACCACGAACACCAGATGGAACTTCAATTGCTGCATATTTAAGACCTTTAATTGGGTCTTCTTCTGTTATATTCATTGGAGGAGAATCAATCTCAGGATCTTTAATTTTTTGTCTAATTTGTTTTTGAAGAACTAAAGGAGTATGACCTTTCCTTTCAATTAAATCTGCCAAGATTAATGAATTTGGAGGATAAATAGCTACTTTCACCATATTTTCACCTATAATTTATTTTTTTCTAAACATTCATTCATAATTTCTTTAAAATCATCAACTTTAACCGGTTTTTTCTCTTCTACTGTCACTTCCTTAGGATTTTCTAAAGCTTCAGCAACATAACCAAGTATTGTATATTCTTTTTCCATTTGATGGAATCCTTCCCTAGGTCCAAATCTATGGCCCCTACACCTTCTAGGATCGCCCGGAGCAAAACCCCTTTCTTTTGTGAATATATGTGGAGGATCAAGTTTTCTAATTTCTTCAATTGCTTTTAAAACATCATCCTTTTTTCCACTGATCATGGATCCATAACAAGTATTTTTAATTGTTAAAGGAAGACCAAGCATGTGGAATTCACCTACAATTTCACTTTCACTTACACGAGCTCCAGGTCCAAGAATAATCATACGAGTAATCACTTCCGGATCCCAGTCTTCATTACCCATGTTAACTTTAGGACATAGATTCTCTGACATAAACTACAACTCCTTCTTTTAACTCTTCTAAACCTTCAGTATTAGAAACCATTTTTCCAACAATATTTGTTGCATTAAACGATTCTGCAGTAGGTCCAAACTCATGATTAGGTTCAAATCTAATACCTATTAACCCTGCAGCCTTTGCAGACATATTAGTAATACCAATTTCACATTCATTTACTACATCAACAGGATTATTTTCCGGAACAAGACCTTTAGCTAATTTCTTATCCCCTTCAAAAATAGTAATATGCATCCCAGGAACAGCAAAATGAACTTTAATTTTACCAACAGGATTTTCTAAAAGACCAGAAATAAGTTTAAAGTATTTAACTGACCTTGGTGCATTATCAACAAACTCAATATCGCGTAACTCATTAGGATTAATGGCTTTCGTTACAACTTTTCCCTCTTTTAAAATATCAATTGTATACCTAGGAGATTGCTCAACAATTAATCCATCATCATCACTTACTCCTTCACGAATATGCTCCACCCCAGCTTCAGCTAAGATTTTACTAGCTTCACTTTGAGATTTAGAAAGTAATAATAACCTTTGTTGTTGTGATTTAACAGTTATAAAATCATCTTTTTTCGCAATATCAATAATTTCCATTCCTGCAGTAATTCTACCCACAGTGGTATGATTTGGCGTTAAAACCCTGTTTTCACGATAAACATACATCCTACCTACACCATTACCCGTATTTCGAATCGTAATGGTTCCTCTAACTCTTTGAGTAGTATTTTCTTTAGGTTTGTCTATACCTTCAAACTCATAAAATCCTACAAAAGAATTTGAATCAAAATTAACTTTAATCCTATTATCTTTAATTATTGAAAACAAATGTTCAACACAAACTGGTGATTCCTCATCAATTTCAAAAGAAATGTATGTGTATAATTCATTACCTTCTTCCAAAACAGTACTTAAATCAGCAGATGCACTATCAGTTTTTGTGCTTCTCTCAATAATTGGTTCGATAGCAGTTACCACATCATCACCAGTCAATTCATTTAAAGTCTTTTTACCACCAATAATACGTGCAAAAATACCTTTATTATATGGAGGTACACCGTACACATTAGTAGTATGTTCTTTTAAAAGAATTAGGTGAGTTGACTCATTACTAAAACTAGATAAACTTAAAACAACATCACCATCATAATATTTAAATTCATTATGAGTAGGCTCCAAATCGGTTACAATAGGTCCAATAGCAACTTCTGTAGAAGTAGACCACCTAATAGATAAATCCACAAATTCTTCATATTGATTTTTCCAAACATCAATAATTGGATTTGCTTCTTCATTATCAACTAACTCAATAATGATAGAACCACGGGTTGTTTTAATTTTATACTTAGTAATATTCTTTTCTAGTTCTTTTTTACCTTTAATTAGACAAATAATACTACCAGGAGTATATGGGGCATTAGTTTTCTCAATAACATCTTGAATTGTAGAACCCTCTGCCACATCAACCTCTTTGCCATTAACTTTAATTAACATACAATCTCCTAATATATTGTTTAATGTTTTAATTATGTTTTTTAATATAAAAATAGTTATTCATTTATTCGTTCAAAGAAACTTAACCGTTTTAATTAATTGAAACACCAATTTTATACAAATTAAAAAATTATTTTTAATGAGTAAAATTGTTTTTAGACTATAATTTTTTTATTTAAAATAAATATTATCGCCATAAATACATCCAATATAAGTTTATATTGTTAAATTTTATTATTAATCTTTTTTAAGTTGTAGAATAAAGTTTTTATATCAATTTATTAAGTGGTGAACTAGTAATATGGTGGAATTTCAAGAAGATAAGATTTTCAAAAATATTGCCGAAGAGGATGTGGAAGTGCTTCTCGAGATTACGGACAAGAAATCTGGAACTAAAAAAATTTGGACAAAAGAATTGCGACTAATAGACCCTGCAACATTCAAACCGGATTTTATAATAGAATTGGATGATGAGAACTTGATTATAGAATTTCAAAGTACTGAAATAAACGATAAGTTTTCTCAAAGAAGTCATTGTTATGTTGCGATAACAGATTATAAAAAAGAAAATGATAAACCTGTGAATTTATGTGTAATAAGTACGGCAGAAGAATCTAAAAAAGTTTCATATAAAGTAAATAACGATAATACTTTTAATTATGAAATTAAAGGAAATGATATTTTTGATGGGGAAAAAATTATTAAGGAAATAGAAGAGAAATATAAACAAGGAATAAATATCGCACGAAAAGAATGCATATATTTTTCATTGGCACCAATCATGACCAAAAATGGGAATATTGAAGAAAACATTGAAAAAACAGCAGACATATTAACAAAATTAAACGATATACCGCCATCAACAAGAAGATTGTGTTTAGGAATCGAATGGTTATTAGTTGATAAATTCATAAAAAATAAAGAACTAAAAAATTTACTGCTATACTTATTAGGTGATAAAATGAGCGCAATATACGAATACGGAGAACTAAAAAAACAAGACGGAATAGAACAGGGATTAAAAGAAGGAATGGAAAAAGGAATAGAAAAAGGAATGGAAAAAGGAATGGAAAAAATAATTAAAAACTTATACGAATCAGGAATGAACATAAAGGAAATATCATCAAAAACTAAAATAGACAAAAAACAAATAGAAAAAATACTCAACTAAAAATAACATAAAAACCATCACCGCAGACATCATCAAAAAATATTTTTAGAAAAACACTTATGCTCCAATCCCGATTATGGGAATAAATTTTAGAAGAACTATCAATCATAAAATATTAAGTGATAAAATGAGCGCAATATACGAATACGGAGAACTAAAAAAACAAGACGGAATAGAACAGGGATTAAAAGAAGGAATAGAAAAAGGAATAGAAAAAATAATTAAAAACTTATACGAATCAGGAATGAACATAAAAGAAATATCATCAAAAACTAAAATAGACAAAAAACAAATAGAAAAAATACTCAACTAAAAATAACATAAAAACCATCACTATAAAGTATATCACCACATTTAATATAAGTTTAAATGATTTAAATTAATTATTAATCTATTTTAAGTTCTAATATGAAGTTTTCATATTATTTATATGTATTTTCCACATTAATTATAAATTCATTGCCCAACATAATTTAACATATAAGACGGAGGTAGTTGAAAAATGCAAGATGAAAAACAGAACTATAAGATTATGAATCTAGTCGGGATTCCCACTAACTATTCTGATGAAAACAACTGGGCACATCTACCTAAAAACATTTACAAGGCAGTAGATACCTTTTTCATTTATCCTACAGTCTACGTCAACCCAGAACCTGATGCTCCAGCAATTGCTCCGGTCGATGATCCCGAATTTCGTTTCAGCGTGAGTGAATATTATCCCGAGACACCAGAACTTTTTGACGAAATGACAAACCTTTATGAACCTTTTTACCGCCAAAGTAATCTTTTTACTCTTTCAGGAAAGACACACGATGAGATTATGGAGTTTCAGCTTCGTGAACCTAGAACAGATATTTATGCTGCATTAGACTACTTTTTTGAGCATTATAATCAAGGCCGTCCATTCATTCTTGCTGGACACTCACAGGGATCTTTAATGCTGAAGATTGCACTGTGTGATTATTTCAGGGAGCATAGTGAATATCTAAATCGTATGGTGGCTGCTTATCTGATTGGATTTTCCATCACAACTGATGATTTAAAAGCAAATCCTGCTTTAAAATTTGCCGAATATGCGGATGACACAGGCGTAATCATATCATGGAATACAGAAGGACCTGAGAATAAAAACGAGAAAAATATTGTTGTCCTTGAAAATGCTATTTCCATTAACCCTCTGAACTGGAAAAGAGATGACACATATGCATCTGCATCTGAAAACTTAGGTGACCACATTCCTATTATGGAGTCCGAAAGCCTTGAAGAATTAGACTTTAATGTTCATAAACCAGGTCTTGCGGATGCACAGCTTGACCTTGAAAGGGGTGTAGTGGTCTGTACAACTCTGGCAGAGCATTATGTGACTCCACCAGCACCCGGAGCAGATAATGTCTTCGGACCTGCAAGTCTTCATGAGGCAGACTATACTGCATATTGGGAAAATATTCGGGAAAATGTTAATGTCAGGATTGATGCATTTTTTAATAATTTAAAGAATCATGACTGATTAGTGTTCTTTTCAAACAAAATAACTTGGAAAATCGTTGAAAATTGATTTTCTAAAGTCATTTTCATAGGATTGAATTAATTTAAAGATACATATCAAATATTTTCAAAATAGAAAAGGATTATAATTTAAAAACAGGATTTTTATTTTGATTGAAAACTTCAATTGTTTTGTCATTATACGTGACATTTAATGTTAAATCATCAGTTACTTCGCCAACGACATTAGATTCAATTGAATATTTAGCCAAATATTCTATAATAAAGTCACATTTATCTTCAGGAGCAGTAAAAACAAAACCAGAACCAGGATATGATTTTAACCAATCCGCCCAACCCATATTTTCATTCTTTGGAATGTCCAATAGGTTAACATTAGCTCCTTTTTGAGAGGTTTCTAAAAGCATTTCCAATGTTCCCAAAATTCCCGGATTTGAAATATCCTTTCCTGCTTTAATATAATCATGTTCTGCTAAATATTGGACTGCCTTTATCTGATCCTGTACCAATTGGGCATCCTTATCATATGTGGTATCCCAGTTTAGACTAAACATTTCATGAGGTTTACCGTCCAAATCAATAGCCACAATAACTTTATCGCCAGTTTTTGCATCAAAACTAGTAATCAACTTATCTTTTTTAGCAATACCCACTATAGCCACACCTAAAGAATCACAATCCCCATCAGGATGTAAGTGTCCCCCAACCATTGGAACACCAAATTTCAAACATCCGTCTTTAATTCCAGTAAGCAATTCTTCATATATTTCATCATGATTAATAGACATTATATTAACCATAGCCAATGGTTTTCCACCCATTGCAGCAATATCATTAACATTAACAAGAACAGAACAGTAACCTGCCCAATAAGGATTTACATTCATTATTTGGCCCCATATTCCATCTGCAGCCACCAAAATAACTTGATTGTCACCTATATCAATAGCTGAGGCATCATCCCCAATATCAATGACCACATCACCAGAAACATTATAAGATTCACTTAAAAGATTAATCACATTATCAATAGAACTTTTACGGGAAACACCTTCAAATTCCTGAACTTCTTTTATGAGTTTTTCAAAATCTAAAATAAACTCCACATCCTTAAATTTTATTAATTGTATATTTAATATTTCTATTATTTATGATTTCAATAATTTTTTGTGAAACCTCATCTATTGTTTTAAAGTCAAAACTTTCATTTTTATTATTAAATATATTCCTATGAATCAAACCCCCAACAATATCATCGTTTCCACTTTCAACCTCAAAAATTACAGAATTTTTTGATTTGAATCCATCTTCAACAACCTTATCCAAATCTCCATCTGTGATTCCAATTATAGGAATGTTAAATCTATATAAAATATCTGATGCAATTAATGTAGTATCATCACCAATTGTAATCACAACAGATGAATCCCTATGTTTATAAACATCTTCACCTGCATGATCCAGAAAAGTTACTTTAAAGTCATCTGATTTTTCAGCATCTAAAACTCTTGGGGTGACTTTTGCTTTTCTTAAAAGTCCTGTTTTTACAATAGCTGTTTTTAAGTTTACTCCACCTAATTTTTCAACACCATGAGGCTTAATTTCACCACCAATAATCTCAACAATATAATTATCTTTTGAAACCAGTGTGAGCTTATCAGAAGTTGATTTTCCAATGACAATACTGTTAACCATTATATTTTCACCAGGGCTGACTCCATGAATAGTGCGTCTAGTTTCTCCCTTTTCATCGTCTCTGATATGGGTTTCATAAACCTCTTTAGGAGTTACTATTTTTAAGTTTAGTTTATCTGCAAACTCCTTGGCCAAATTGCTTTCAGAAGCCCAGTTAATAACACTGCCGTCACTTTCACCAGGCCTTTCGATTTGAATTACTGGAATATTATTATTCTTAATTTTATTTTTATAGTGAGTATAAACCTTATATCCGAAAACTTGACCTGTAGTTGATGATTTACCATAATTCAAAAGAAAAATAACATCAACACAATCATCATGAAATATTTTAAGTGAATCGCTTGGAACCAATTTTCTGGAAATATCAATGATGTTTTCTAAAGAATTATCAATGACTGCCGTTCGACCCATCGTTCCTCCAAGTCTTACTGAAACATCCCCATATTCAGTTATTAAATTAATCAGCTTTAAAGCGTAACCCGAATCAATAACATTCGGGCCGTGAACAACCACACCTATTCTCATTTATTCACCATGATTCTTTTTTTGAAAATTTTAGATCCGCAAACATCACAATCATCAAAAGGGTAGTTTTCCTCAAATTCTTTTTTACATCCTTGACAAACCTTTTTCCAATTATAAATATCTTTAATTCCTTCAGTTATAATGCCCGAATAAGGAATATTCATTATTTTTAATGTATTTTGTATTGTATAATCATCACTAATAACTTTAACAGACTTGTCCTCATCCATTAACATTAATGCCAAAGCTATTATTTTTTTATCAGGAAAAGAAAGTCTTAAAATATCACCTGATTTTGAAATGATTTCATCGGTTTTATCAATATACTCCTGAGTAACATCCTGTACAGTTAATAATCCATCATCTACTGCACTGTCATAAACAAGTCTTGACTCAAAATCCTTTATTTCTGCAGTAATTTCAGGAACAGTATAATTATTTTTTGATGTCGGCTTAAAACCATTAATGAATGCTGATGCATCTAAAACATAGTAAATTTCCATGAGTATACATATGATTTAGAAATTTATAAAAGTTTAGGCCTGGAATAATCTATCCAATCTTTCAACTAATATTTTAATTATCTTGAACCTCTCCGGCTTGTAGAAGCCGGAGATTCTTAGGCCATGCCTATTTTTTCGTCAAAGCATTTCCATTCATAATAATATGGGGATTTTCCTTGAC
>CACXWH010000046.1 GCA_902771225.1 uncultured Methanobrevibacter sp.
AATCCCATAGCTATTATATTTAATGATAATGCAAATCCTATGCTTCGGTTTATGGTGCTGACAGTTTTTCTTGCAATTCCAATCAAATGGGGGATATCTGATATATTGTCATTGATTAATGTAATGTTGGCCGCTTCAACACTAATGTCACTTCCAATGTCGCCCATAGCTATTCCTATATTTGCCTTTCTTAAGGATGGTGCATCATTTACTCCATCTCCAATCATTCCGACTCTGTGTCCTAAGATTTGTTCTCTTTCAATGTATTCTAGTTTATCTTCAGGCAAACAGTCAGATTTAACATTTCTAATTTTTATTTCATTTGCAATTGACTTTGCTGTTTTTTCATTGTCTCCAGTAATCAGTGTAGTTTTCACTCTCAATCCTTTTAACCTTCGGATTGTCTCTTTTGAAGTTTTGCGTAATGTATCTGTAAGCAGTATTTTTCCAATGATTTCTGTATTTTTTGCCACATATATTGGAATTTCACCATTTGTTTTAACATCAGAGTTTAAAGGTATATTCTCTAATTCTAAGAGTTTTTTATTCCCCGCAATTATTTTTGAACCATTTATGAATCCGCTAACACCTTTACCGATATGCATCTTAAAGTCATTTACTTCGGCTAATTCACTTTTATTATAATGTTTTACAATTGACTTGGCTAATGGATGTTCAGATTTTGATTCTAGGGATGCTGCTAAATACATCATTTCTTTAGGATTATCTGAAATAATTTTAACAACTTTTGGAGTTCCGTATGTTAATGTTCCGGTCTTATCAAAAATCAGTTCATCAACATGGGCCAATTCTTCTAAAGATTGCCCATCTTTTACTAATATGCCATTTTTTGTTAAATTTCCAATGGCAGCCATAATTGCTGTTGGTGTTGCTAGAACTAATGCACATGGGCAGAATACAACGAGAATAGTCACTGACCTTGTGATTTCAAATGTATATAAATAGGTTAAAATTGCTGATATAAACGCAATCACAACAATTAAAGTTGCCCATTTATCTGCCTGGCGAACAATTTTAGCATTTTCAGGTTTGGATGATTCAATCAGGTTAATTAATCTTTGAAGAGAACTTTCCTGACTGATTTTTGTTGTTTTCATTATAAATGATCCGTAAAGATTTATTGTTCCGCTGTATACTTCATCATTTTCTTTTTTATCTATTAGTAGTGATTCACCGGTTAACGTTTTTTGGTCTATTGAACTTTCTCCATTAACTATAATTCCGTCTGTTGGGATACTTTCTCCTGGAAGTATTTTTATCATATCTCCAACATTTATTTCATCAACCGGTATTTTTTCTTCATTTCCATTTTTAATTCTTGTTGCAATTTGGGGGGTTATTTTGATAAGTTCTTTTATCCTGTTTTGAGTTTTTTTCACAGTATGGTCTTCTAAAAATCCTCCAATAGCCATAATTGTAGCAATTTCACCTGCTGCGAATAATTCTCCAATTATAATTGAAGATATAATAGCAATTGATACAAGTAAATCTGCTTTAATATCAAATTCTGTAATTAAACCTTCAATAGATTCTTTAAAGATAGGTGTTCCGCATAATATAATAGCTATCAATGATAAATATTCTATTGATAAAATAAAACTTGTTAATAGACTTATCAGAGATATAACAATTAATATTATGTTAATTTTTTCATGTTTGTCAAATGTGAGATTCATATTAACAGCCTCATGATATAGGTATACCCCTTATGGTATATGGTTCATTTAAAAAAAATTAAAGTCTGGAGTAGTATTCTAAAATTGATGATATATCTCCTAATGCTTCATCTGCATCACCATCAATAATGGCTTCTTTTACACAATGTTCAAGATGCCCTTCAACAATAATGTGTCCAACCTTATGTAATGCTGATTTTGAAGCATTAACTTGCATTAAAATTTGTTCACAAGGAATATCTTCATCTATCATACGATCAATTGCATTTATTTGACCAATGATTTTTTTAAGTCTCCTGTGTAAATTTTCACTATCCATACATTCTTTCAAAATAACACAACCTATACCTACTAGGGTATATGAAAATTTTACTATATAAATGTTGCTATAATGATTTCTTAAAATTAAAAAAATGGGATTATGATGAGTTTTTCATCATAATATTAAATAAATTAACTTAATCCAATTCATTAAGAACCGTTCCCTTAGTTTCAGGGAATACCCAAATCCAAACACCACAAAGGAATGCAAATATTGCAGCAATGGCTATACCGTAACTTAAATCAAAGTATGTTGCAATAATAGTTATAATTACGGGAGTTACGAATTGTATTCCTCGAGCAAGGTTGAATACCGTTCCAACAGCAGTATTCCTTATTTTTGTAGGGAAAAGCTCTGAAAACAATGCACCAAATCCTCCGAAGAATCCTGTTCCAAAACCGGTTAAAAACATGAATACAAGTATTAAATTATGAATTTCACTAATTTGGGTCCAACATAATGTTATCATGGATATACTTAAAGCCATGATAAAACTGTAAATGGTAAATGCAGGACGCCTTCCCAGTTTTTCAGCTACAAAACCGAATGTTGTATAACCAATGAAATCTCCACTTTGAATCAATATAATTCCCAGTGTGGATCCAACCATTGTCAGACCTCTTTCTTTTGTAAGATATGTCGGTAACCATGAATAAGTATACCAATAAGCAGACATACCGAATATACATAATATTAAACATATGAGGAATATTTTCCTATATTCTTTTGCAAATAAATGTTTGAACTCATGATAAATACTTTTATTATCATATTCATCTTTATTTTGCAGCCAAACATCAGATTCCTTAAGATTTTTCCTTATGGAAACTACAGCTAATGCGGGAAGTATTGAAATAAGAAATGTCATTCTCCATCCAATAATAGGACTAATTATTCCACCTACAATCGCAGCTAAAATCACGCCAACAGGGGCACCGGATTGCATAAATGCTCCAAATTTAGCTCTGAACTTATCTGGGAATGTTTCATTAATATAAGTTTGGCCAGTGGCCCATTCTCCCCCAACACCTAAACCGGTAATGAATCTAAATAGCACTAACGAATAAAAAGACCATGAAAAAGCACACAATAGAGTACCAATAGAATAAATGATAATAGTCCACTGCAATATTCTTTTACGGCCAAATCTATCTCCCAATGCTCCGAAAATAATTCCGCCCATACCAGTTGCAAACAATGATATTCCTAAACATAAAGAAAGCATTTCTGTAGTTATATTTAAACTAGCTTGAATTTCGGATACTAAAAATGTAAATAACAATAAATCATAAAAATCAAAGACCCAACCTGCCCAGCTTAAGGCGAAAATTTTATAATGATTTTTGTTGAGTTTTTTCTCTTCATTCATCAACATAATAATAGCAACCCCATTTAAAAGAATAAGATTAATTACTATATTTATTTAAGCGTTGCCCGTATTTAAGATTTTTTAAAAATAGTTATTAAATTTCATTAAAAATAAAAAAAGATGGAAAATATTAAATTTAATTTTCCAATTGTTCTAATTTTTCTGGGAAGTAGTTATCAACAACGTACTCAAGCCCATATTTTGAAAAAGATTGCTGTTCTGCTTTTTTACCAATTTTAAGCATTTTTTTGATTTCAGTTTGCCAGAAATCATTTTTATACCTTGGGTCTTTAGAAAGCTCTTTTAATCTCATAACGTCAACATCTTTGAGTTTATCTGTTGGTAAGTCATAGTTGATAATATCTGATGCTGTCACTCCCATAAATTTAGCATTAGGAGTTGCTAAGTCATGATTAACGTGAGCTAATTTTGCACTTCCAGAAATAATAACCTGTGCAATATGGAATCCCCAAGGGTCTCCGTCGTTACAGATGTAAACAGGTAATTCTAACTCTTCATTAACTCTTTTAATGAATCTTCTTGTAGCACGGGCAGCTTGTCCTTTAAGTCCAACAATTAATGTATTGAATCTTTTATGAGCACTTTCCTGAACCATACGGTGGAACATTCCCATAGTTTCCACTGCAATTACTCTTTCAACACCACAATCCAAGAATTCAACTTGGTCTATTGTAGGTGAGATTGTATAACCGGATTTTCCAGCTTTTGCAGCGTTAATTTCAACACCATCATCTAATAAAGTAATGTCTCCATAAACGGATGCACCGTCTTCTTCGGGCATTAATCCTAAATCTTCACGAGTAGTACCTAATGTAACTTCCAAATCTTCTCCAACAATGTTGGATTCTTGCTGGTTTTTAAAACTGATTCCCCAGCCTTCAGAAACATAATACATTTCCCTTATTGTAGCTGTTTTTTCTCTTGCAACTAAATCTTTACAGAAATTAGCAACGTAAACCATTTGACCTAATTTTCTGATTTGTTTTACATTACCGAGAGACCTTTTACCGTATCTGTCTCCTAAAACATAGTATCTTTTTGCATTGTCATATACAATGTTTCCTGTACCTCTTGAGGGAACTCTAACGGAAGGAACTTTTTGCTCTTCAATTTCTTCAATGATTTCTTGACCTAAACCTTTTAATTTGTTGAAAGTGTATTCTTTTCTTATTTCTTTATGTGATTTACCTTCTTGTTTTATTTCAGCCATATAATCACCTATTCTTCAAATTCTTCCTCATTTTCATCTTCTTCAAAGTTTAGATTGCTATGTTCTTCATCAACTGCATATCCTCTTTCATCAAGTTCTTCCATGATGATAGCATCGAGTTCTTCCTCTTCTACTTCATCTTCAACTTTTTCACCAAGTAACTCTGCAAGAGCTCTTTTAGTTACTTTAGCAAGGACTTCTTGGTATTCAGGAACACCAGTTTCACCAAGTTTCGCTGCTTCTTCAATAATGACTGGCACATATTCTTCAAATACTTTGGAACGTTTTTCTTTTTCTTTAGCAGCTCTTTTTGCTCTAAGGTGTTTTTGAAGTTGACGAGCTAATTTCATTGTTGCTTGTCTAATTTCTTGAACAATTTCCGGTTCTGGAGAAACACTTTGCTTACCTGTTGATAGGTATGGAACTTGTGTGGAAATAATATTAACAAATAAAGTTAATGGGGTATTTTCCATATCTTTAAGACCATAACGTTTCCAATCAATACTTTTTAAAGCTTCAGTAATTGCACAGCTTCCTGCATCAAATGTTAAAGGAACTCTATTTGCAAACCTCATAATTTCGGATTTTCTCTGTTCGTTAACGATTCTTCCTGCATCTCCTCCGTATGCAATACCTGCTTCAATAATGAATGATACACCACCTGCATAGGTTACAGGTTTTCTTGTAATGGTTGATACGAATTCAGGTTTAAGAATCTGTTTCATACCTTTTTCAATCTGTTCAGACCCGATTGGTATAAGACCGTCGGTTGGCGGTGCCATAAATTTCATTTTCTTAAAGCATTGAACAATAGCTTCTGCTTCAGGGAAAGTCATGTCTTTAGGACGTTTATTCATGTCAATTCCAGTCATTTCGGTTATTTCAGCTGCTCTTTTATTTGACATTCTTGACATGGAAGCAGTCAACATACTTTTATATCTTCTTTTATCAGTATTTTTTGCCATTGTCATTAAATCATCAGCACTTACACCTTTAGGGTGAGGTAATACTTCTTTTGGAAGTGTAGGAACAATATCTGCTGCTCTTTTAAATATATATTTATGTCCTGTCGGATCTCTGAATGTGATTTTTGCATGAGGATTTCCAATCATGGTTCTTCTGATATATTCGAAAGCACCTTGTTCTGCCATGGAGTAAGATACATCTTTAAATTGTAATTCTATACAGACTCCAGTAGATTCTCCAACATAATCCTCTCTTTCCATTAATATTCCAGTGTTGTGTTTAACATCCATCTGGAATTTCATTTTAACGCCTTTAATTTCATCTCCATCTTTATAGCATGAAATTACACGGGCAGGTTTACCTGTGGTCATTTGTGATAGTAATACACAACCACTACAACCTAAACCCTGTTGTCCTCTGGATTGTATGTTTCTAAATTTGGACCCTGCAAACATACTACAATATACTTGCATTACATAATCTTCAGGAATACCTGGTCCGTTATCCTTGTGTCTTAAAATGTAGTGTTCTTTATCTACACGTTTTAATTCAATGTCAATGTCAGGCAATATTCCAGCTTCTTCAGCTGCATCAAAACTGTTTGTAATCAATTCGTGAAATACAATAGTCAATGAACGAATTTTACCAGTAAAACCTAACATCTGTTTATTTTTACGAAAGAACTCTGATGGTGTTAATTGTTGAAAATCTTTTTGCCAATCAAGTCCCGGTTCAGTCGGTGCCAAAATTGTATCCTCCTTTAATTTTTTTATAATTTTTATAATTAAAATTATTAAATTTATATGTATATAAATAACGTCCGAGAGCATTTGACAAGTAATATTTTTACAGTACCATAGCTAACTTGTTAAAAATTATACAATAAAATAATAATAAAAATTGTTAAAAATATAGTTTTTAAACTACGCTACCTATATATGTTGGTTGAAGTATATAATAGTTTTGTATTAATAATCATAATTTTTTATATTCATTAGATTATTTTGATGGGGGAGTAATTATTTTCTAAAAAAATAGTAAGACAGTAACATATATGAAATGTTACTGTAATGTTTCTTCATCAAATTCAATTCCGTCTTTGAACTCAATTTCATCATCGTGAATGCCGACAAGATCTTTAAATTCTCTTAGCTTAAGTGTTTCTTTTTTATTTTCTAAAAAGCTATAAACAGATTTATGCCTAGAACCATTTAAAATCATTTCAATAGCTTCTTTAGCAACTAAAATATTCTCCATTTCACCAATTAAAGAAACTGTTTTTCCATAAACAGCCATATCAACATCAGCTAACTCCGTAATAAGTTCACGGGTTTTGCCGTTAGTACCGATAATTCTACCTTTATACCTGGCTAACGCTTTTTTAGATTTACCGATATATAATGGTAATTTCATAACTTCAAGATAAATATCATCATGAATTAATTTCATAGCAACATCGGGATTAAAACCACGAGCTATGGCTTTTACAATGTGATTAGCATTCCAAACACCTAATGGATCTTCCATATCTTCACGAGGAGTGATATATACAGTTCCCTCATCACTATCAATATCGAGTACAGTTCCAGTTAATTTTTCAATGGATTTTTTCACCTCTCCATTTTTACCAATTAAAGCACCAACTCTATTTTGAGGTATTTTTAAATAATCTGTTTCTGGCATGTTATCACCTAATATTAATTATGTTTGATGTTATTTAAAAATATTTTTTCTCTTTTTTTTAATTATTTCTAAAATTTAGGATTAAGTTATTTTTCTTATAAAATTTACAATTCTAATCGTAAGAATATTTTTCTGTTTTTAGGATAGTGCATGCAAGAAATTCATGTTCACTTTTTTCTAAGGTCTGTTAATTATAATCTTTTTTAAGATAATGTTAATAGGTATTAAAAAAATATATAAATATATGACTGAAAATGAAAATAAATTTCCAGATTATGTGACTTTTCCTAGAACATTTCCTGAATATAAATGGTATAAACCATTAATATCAATTGTTCTTGTGTTAGTTTTGTATATTATATTTCAAATTATTTTGGCAGTAGTTTTTAGTGCAATATATGGCAGTGCTGTTATTGATAGGATTGTAAATGGAGGATATGAGACTTTAAATACATCTGACTCCTCAGTTTATTTTTCTTATTTGGGTATTGTTATTTTTATTCCTGCAATTTATATTGCTTCTAAAATAGTTCGTGATAGGCCATTTTCTTCATATGCTTCTTCTAGGGGCGGATGGAATTGGAAAATTTACTTTAAATGTTTACTTGTTCCTCTTGTAATATATTTAGTTTATTCTATCATTTCTGTAGTGACGGGCAAAGAATCTGGAAGCAGTACGCAAGTTTCTGTAATTGCATTGCTTTTATCTTCAATTCTTATACCTGCTCAATGTATTGCTGAAGAATATGCTTTTCGCGGTCTTTTAATGCAGTCTTTGGGGTCCTGGTTTAAAATACCAATTTTAGCTATTATTATTCAGACCATAATCTTCGCTATGGTACATCCATATAATTCACTTGGTGTAATAACTATTGGTGTTTCAGGTATTATCTTGGGGTTGTTTGCTTGGCGTACTAACGGTTTGGAAGCAGGGGCCGCAATCCATTCAATTAATAATTTGATGAGTTTTTATATGGTGGCTTTAGGATTAGGTTCACTTTCATCAACAGTCTCTTTTAATGATTTTATTTCAGATATATTAATTACTTTAGTTACAGCAATAGCATTATATTATATTGGAAATAAAAAAGGTTGGTTTGATGAAAAAACCTCTTAAAGTAGTTTATTTTAAGAAATAAATTTAAATATTTATTTTTTTTATTTTTAACGCAATTTTTAAACTTTGGTTTTATTATTGTTTGTAAAAAATGTTTTATTTAGGATTTCTTTCACATTTTTCAATTGTCTTATTTTCCCATGTTGTGAATTTATATTCTTTTCCATCATATTCAATATTTTCCATTGGCACTAAAGGCACTTTACCAAGACCTCGAGGTGAGTTATATACATATGTCGGTTTACACATGCCGCTTGTCCTGCCTTCCAAATGTTTCATAATCTCTAAACCTTTAGAAATGTCAACCTGGAAATGTTCAGTGCTTTTAATATCCTTTGGATGGAATAAGTAATATGGAATTACACGATACTTCTGCAATTCTTCATTAGTTTTTTGAATACAATATTTGTCATCATTAATATTATGCAATAACACCATTTGATTTCTTACAAGCACTCCATGATCGACCAATATTTCAATTGCCCTAACAGCTTCTGGAGTAATCTCACATGCATGATTAAATTGTGTTGAAAGCTGAACTTTATATTTCCTAAGCAAAGACGCCAATTCATTATCAATTCTGAATGGGAGCGTTACCAATGTTCTTGTACCAATCCTTATTATTTCAACATGGTCAATACTGGATAATTTATTAAATATGTATTCTAATCGTTTATTAGATAATAATAATGCATCTCCACCAGTAACCAATACTTCTCTGATTGTCGGATTGTTCTTTATAAACTCTATTGATTCATCAATATATTTTTTAGAAGTATTTTTATCTGCGTTACCTATTAATCTGCGACGTTGGCAGTGTCTACAATACATAGGACATGCATTAGTAACATTAATAATTAATTTATTAGGATATCTTCTAGTGATTTTCCCTGAAGGATTAGATTGCTCTTCATTCATTGGATCTAATTGTCCAAATTCATTAAATTCTTTAATATCTGGAATTGATTGTAATTTAATTGGACAGGTCGGATTGTCAAAATCAATTAATGAAAAATAATATGGAGTAATTGCAAATCTATATTTTTCTCCAACATTTTTTATATTTTCATATTCTTCATCTGTAAGATTAGTATATTTTGAAATTTCGTCTACATCACTAATACGATTTTTTAATTGCCATTTAGGATTATTCCAATCTTTTTCACTTGCATTCAATTCTTTTAATATTTTATTTTTAGTATTATTATATAATCTTTTAGAAAAATCGTCAAATCCTGTTCTTACTTTCGATTTATGTTTTATATCATCAATAGCTATTTTATCGAGTTCATTTGAACGTATTAATGATTTTTTTCTATTGATGTCTATATTATCTACCCCAATTTTAAAAATTTTTTTAAGTACAATTATTATTTGTTCATTTATTAATATATGTTTTTATGTATTTTATCATTTTGGATTTGTATGTGATATTAAAGCCCAAAGAATAAATATAATATAAACGTGATACAGAGTATTATCATGCCGGGATTTAACTCATTGATTTTACCGGTTATTATTTCTAAGACTGAAAAGAATGAAAATCCCCATGCAATACCGAAAGAAATAGAGTTGGTTAACACCATCATTATTATTGTAAAGAATACTGATGTTCCAATAACCGGATGTGTCAAATTCACCTTTTCTAATTGATTAACCATTAATATTCCAACAAGAATTAATGCTGAAGCAATTACGGGGGTTGTGAATAATGATACTATAATCGGATAAAAAAATATTGAAATTAAAAAACAAATTCCAACAGTAATTGCAGTTAACCCTGTTTTACCTCCAGTTTCAATTCCTGTTGCACTTTCAAGAAAAATTGAAACTGTGGATGTACCAAATACGGCACCAATAACTCCACCTATCCCATCAACCACCAATATTTTTCCAAAATCAGTAATTTCACCATTTTCATCAGTTAACCCGCATAATTGGCTTAATGACATGACAGTTCCCACTGTATCAAAGAACAATACAAATACAAGTGAAAATAAAATAATAACTAGATTTTTAATATTTGAGAATAATTGTTCAAATCCTCTTAGAAATCCTCCAAATAAGGATAAATCAAATTCAAAGGATATAAATTCTGTTGGAAGTGTTGGCATTAGAGGATCACCCGTACCAAATCCTAAAAAAGTAAAAATCAAACCTAGTAATGCGGTTACTATGATTGAAATAAATAATCCTGCAGGTACTTTTTTTACAAAAAGAATTGCAGTAATAAATATGCCGTTTAAAGCTAAAAAAGTTGAAGGCTGGAATAAATCGCCCATTGTGGTAAGTGTTGTTGAATCGAGAACAATAATGTTTGCAAATCTAAAACCAATAAATGCCAGATAAAAACCAATAGCTGCAGTAATACCATATTTCAAATCATTGGGCAATGCATTTAAAATTTTATCTCTTAGACCTGAAATATTGATTATTAAAAAGATTATACTTGAAAGAAATATTGCTGCAACTGCACATTCCCACGTATTTCCTAAATATATTACAATTGTATATGTAAATAATGCATTTAGCCCCATAACTGGAGCTGATCCTACAGGATAATTAGCAAATACTCCCATTAATATGGATGCTATTGCTGCGGAAATTATAGTTGCAAAAAATACGCCTGAAAATGGCATGCCTGCCTTTGAAAGCATTACAGGATTCACACCTATAATATAAGCCATTGAAAGGAATGTGGTAATACCTGCAAGGACTTCCTGTTTAGTATTTGTCTTTCTTTCATCAAATTTGAAAAATTTGCTTAACATGTAATCACATTATGTGTTATAATTATATATTGGTTAAATAACCATATATATTTTATACTATATTCGGAATTTCAAATTAATGAATAGCTAATTTTTCGATGTTAATCTTTATTATAATGCTCCACTTGACAATTTAACCATTTTGTTTTTAAACAGTAGCCAAATTACACCGATAATGAATCCAAACATTGCAAAAATTATGAAATATGTTTGAAGATTTGCAATTGGAATGATATTGAACAACATTGTTGGATTGTCGTTCGGAAAAGCGGATGCACATAATCCAGCAATTATTGAGGCAATGCTGAATGTGACATAATATATTCCAATCATTGAAGAAATATATTTTTTAGGAGCCAGTTTTGTTATTGCACTTAAAGTAACTGGCATTATAAGCAATTCCGAATTGACCAGGCAGAAATTGAATAAAATCAACCAAAGCATGTTTAGTTTCATGCCGCTGCCAATGCTGCCCATCGCAATGAATAGGACAAGATATGCAACTCCCAAAAGCAATATGCCGGCACCGATTTTTGTAATTGATGAAATCGTCTTTTTGTCATTTGAATTAAACATTTTTATATAAATTGGACTTAAAAATATTATAAACAAAGGATTTAAGGTCAAATAAAATGAAGGTGCTATTTCATGGTTTATAAATGGAATAATGTTGTTCACATGGCTTTCAGCGAAAAGTATCATGGAAGTGTAAATCTGCTGGTTGAAAATCTGGAAAACAAGTGCTGAGATTAATATTGCAAAAATCACTTTAAATCTATTAATCTCCACTTTATTTAATTTATCAGTTTTATTCACTTTGTTTGTTTGAATTTTGAATCTTGGTTCAGTTCCAATCGGCTTTCCCTCAGGTGAAAGGAAAAACCTTTTTCCGAATAATATAAATACCAGCAATCCGAAGAACATCGCTATGAATCCAATAAAAAATCCAAATTGATATAAATCAGGATGATGCACTCCAACAACAAAATTTATGAACAACGGAGCAAAGAATCCTCCAATATTGATAAACAAATAGAAAATTGAAAAGGCTGAATCAAGAAGTTTCAAATCCCCTTCATTATAAAATTGATCTATAAAAGAAGCTATATTGACTTTAAAGAAGCTGACTCCAATTGCCATCAAAGCCACACCTATTAAAAAGATAATTTCTGGATAAGTGAACAATAGGGCTGAATGTTCTTGGATATTTGTTGAAAGAGCAAACAAGCTCGCATCATATGAAAAAATTAATTGCGCAATGATAATAAATGAAATTCCGAAGATAACTGATTTTCTATTACCCAAATATCTGTCACATATATATCCTCCAACTATTTGCAGAATATATGTTGAACCAAAAGCTATACCAAATAGATAAGTGGAAAATGGGTCTGAAAAATGCAGTACATCAATCATATACATTACCAACAGTCCTGCAAAAATATAATAACTCAAACTTTCCAACATTGCAGTTGATGATAATACTTATATTCCATTTGGATGCTTCATTTTAATCACCGTTCATTAATTATATTATAATCATGATATTATTTAAGTATATTTCTTTATATCATTACATTGAAAAGAGGATTAGATATTCTTGATTTCAGGATTGATATTTTCTGAATGCATAGGCAAGAATTGATCCTGCAAAGTTCTGCAAGACAGAATAAAGTGCTCCGGGAACTGTTGCCTGGGATAAATTTGGAAAATGTGTTTTTGCAAGGCTGGTTGACAAACCAGAATTTTGAAATGCCAATTCGATAGCTACTGTAATTATCTGTTTTTTATCCATTCCTGCAAGGTAACCAATTCCAAATCCAAGTAACATTGCAATGATGTATTGCAGTGTAATGACAATAAGTATTACAGTGGATGAAGTTAAAATGGCTTGTTTATTAGCCCCGATTACTCCTGCAACAATTAAACAAATCACAATGGATGATACTGTAGGCAAATAATCTTTTAATTTTTCACAAAAATCAGGGAATTTGTAATTCAAGATTAAACCTAAAATAATTGGAATGATTACTATTCCAACAATTGAAATAAACATATCAACCGGATTGAAATGAATTTGATTGCCGATTAACAATAACGTAATTATTGGGGTTAATATGGGTGAAATCACAGTAGAAACTGCAGTTAAAGAAACAGACAATGCCACATCTCCATTTGCAATAAAAGTAATGACATCAGATGCGGTTCCCCCGGGTACGGTTCCAACAAGAATGAGTCCAATTGTCAAAGCAGTATCGAGAGAAAATGCACTTGCAAGAGCTAATGCCATAAGGGGCATTATAACATATTGTGCTGAAATTCCAACTGTAATTGCCTTAGGATTTTTGATTACATTAATGAAGTCATCCGCTTTCAATGTGGTCCCCATTGTAAAAAGAATAATACTTAAAAGCAAATTGATAATGTTAATGCCATTATATTCACTTAAAACCCATTTAAACGAATTTGGATAAACTAGAGAAACAGCTACTGCCAGCAATATTATTATAAAAAAATATTTTTCGATAACTTCAAAAATCCTTTTCATATTTTCAATTTTTGATTTTAAACATTAAAAATGTATTGATTTATTATAAATAATCCTCAGGCAAAACTGGGCTGTCTTATTTGGATGGTGATATCGGATGTTGGTTTATTTTTTTCGATTTATTTTGATGTATTCAAAAACTTTGGGTCTACATATTCTCGTAGGAATGATGTTTTACTTATAGCTCTCCGGTAACATTTCTGTAATAAAATTTGGAGTCTATGATTAAATATTTTTCATGCTAATTTTTAAAATAAGGGTTTGATTATTACTAATTTCAATATTTTAAAAGATTTAAGGGTTAACTTTATATTTTATGGTTTTTTCACAGCAATTTTACGATATGGGGTCAATTTTAAACCTAAAACTTTAAATAAGTTAATCATTATAAAGTAGTTTCATGTAATACTACAAATTCGCGTCAATTGATTTTGAAGAGCAGTATTCTTGAATGGGAGTGCCCATATTGTCACACTCATTTATTAAGGGATTTGAATGCTGCATTAAATATTTTATACGAAGGTATACGCGCTGCTGGTTCATCAGTGCTCAGCTTAGTAGATTTTATGTATATGTTATCACAGAATGCTTGGGGATATTTCTAAGTAATTGTGAAGTAAGAACTATATGGCCTAAGAATCTCCGGTTTCTACAAGCCGGAGAGGTTCAATCTGTTCATGAAATTATTAATCACGAATAATCTAATGGGGAAATAGAATCATTAATTTAAATATTTAAGAATTTTATCTACATCCTTATCAATAATATCATCATGTGTTGAATTAATATTGATAAACTCATAATCTGAAGCCATTTCATCTAATTCTTCTTTATATTTATTAACTGTACTTAAATAAATAACATGTGAATTTACTTTTGGTTTAGGTAATTTCCATCTAAGATTACTAATGAAAACTTCAATCATTTTCTCTTCAAATTCAACATCATTAATGCCATTTAAATAATTTTCTTTAACATATTTTATTTCTGATGAAATGTCCTCATCAGTTAATGGCTTATCATTTACAAATTTAAGTGTTCCATCTATTAAAACACATTTTTCAACTTTTTTGATTTTCTCTAAACGTTCACACAGAAGTGATACATGCAAACAACCTATGGAGTATCCAACAAGTATATCACCATCTTGGAAAATATCTTTAATAGCATCCCAATACTTTTCAAATGCAATACTCTGACCATCAACTTGTCTTATTTCATCAACAGACAATTCATATTGGTAATCATCAATAATATAAACATTGCCCTCAAAATTCATGTCTTTAATTAATTTATTATAAGTCAATGCTAATCCTCCTGCAGGAGGTAATAAAAACATATTCTGATTTGTAGTACCTTCTCTTGCCAATACAAAGCCATATTCTTTTTCATCACTACAAATCATCTTAGCAATATTATATGGTGTTTTAGCTTTTAATATATCCCTAGCACTACAAGAAATACTATTTTTTTCAAGCAATGAAATAAGACGAATAGCCCTAATAGAATCTCCACCAAGTCGAATGAAATCATCATTTAATCCAATGCCTTTTTGATTAAACACAGTCTCAAATGCATCAACAATTGCCTTTTCAGTTTCATTAGTTGGAGCAACATACTCCACAACTAAAGAATCTAAATCAACATCAGGTAAAGCACCATTATCAACTTTACCATTAACAGTCAAAGGAATTTTATCCAACTCAACAACATAAGATGGAACCATATAATCTGGTTCACGACTAGCCACATAATCACAAACAATCTCTCTTAAATTACCCTCAGACACATCATCAGATACTACAACATATGCAACTAACTCATTATTACCATTTTTATAGGTAGTTTGAACGGTAACGTCCTCAACAAAATCAATACTCCTTATAACAGACTCTACCTCACCAAGCTCTACACGATTTCCACGAATCTTAACCTGACCATCGCGGCGACCCACAATTCCGAGACTACCGTCAGGTAAAAAACGCACCATATCACCCGTACGATACAATCTATTAAAATCTTCGGTATCATCATAAGGATTATCAATAAAAGCACGACTTGTTTCATCATCACGATTCAAATAACCACGGGCAAGCTGATAACCCGCAATATACAACTCCCCCACAGCACCTACAGGAACTTGCCTTAACTCGTTATCCAAAACATAAAACCTAATATTAAAATTAGCAAAACCCATAGAAGAACAATTCAATTTTTTAACACAATCAATTGAACTAACAAAAGCAAAAGATTCAGTAGGACCATATGCATCAACAACACGATAATTTTCAGGACTATTAAAATCACCTAAACTTTCACCAGCAACAAGTAAAAGATCCAATGAAGTTTTATTAACATTTTCCACAAATAATTTACCTACCTGCGTAGTAATAAATGTTTGAGTAACATTATGATTAACAAAATACTCATTTAATTTCAACATATCTAATCGAATATCCTCAGGTACAACATCCAAAGAAGCACCACTGCACATAACTACACTAATAACAAAACTACTCATATCAAAACCAATAGCAGAAAACAAACCATAAACGTCATCTGAATCCAAATTATAATTCCTAATATAATTTTCACAAACATTAATTAAAGATATATGAGTAACCTTAACGCCTTTTGGAATACCAGTAGTACCACTAGTATATAAAATACAAGCCAAATCACCACAGGGTACCGGTAAATTAGATAAACTTCCAACATCACAATTAACAATATCAGAAATATTTAAAACAGAACCATCGTATTCAAAATTAGATAAACGCTCCTGCGTATCATCACTAACAATAACAGCCTTACAATCACTATCACATAACATAAAACTCAAACGATCATCAGGTAAATCATCATCCAATGGAACAAAAACAGCACCGCAAGACGAAATACCTAAAACAGAAAACATATATAATTCACTGCGAGGAACTAAAAAACCAATACAATCTCCAGACTCCACATCTAAATCAATTAAAGATTTAGCAATCTTATCCGCAATAAAAGCACCTTCACCATAAGAATAGGTCTTATCCTCATAAGAAACCAAAATATTATCTGGATACTTAACTAAATTAGCATTAAAAGCATCCAAAACATTATTATATAACAAATCATGTCTATTATCATTAAATTCATCTAAAAGAACCAAATCATCACTGGAAACATAACAAATATCACTTAATTCGTCAACATTCAAGATATCATTTAATATAAATTTATAAGATTCAACAAAACGATTAATAAAACCACTAGAATATTTATCATTATAAACAACACTTAAAAGATATTCATTACCTCGTTGAATAATCTCTACAGTTAAATCAGCAATTAAATCAGCCATATTGTTTAATAATTCATTTGCATTAGTGTTGATAATATTTTCATCAGAATCATTATTAGTGCCTCTAACCCATTCTGGTAAAAATTGGAAAATAATATCCGATTTAATATCATAATTATTGGCCAATAATCTAAATGGATAATAATTATGCCTCATGACATTATAGACTCTACTAGATACATACTTCATAAAAGAACTAATATCCTGATTTTTACAATCAACCAATAAAGGTAAAGTATTAACAAACATGCCTATAGAATTATAATTTCCATATCTGTCACGTCCATTCTCCACAATATTAAATAAAACCTTCTCACAGCCTATAAAACGAGATAAAGTATAAGCAAAAACACCACTAAATAAAACATTTAAACTAACATTATGTTTTTCTAAAAATGATTTAAGCAAATTATTATCAATATCCAAATCAATTAAGGTAGAACCTGGACCATCAGCCAAAACACAATCTAACAACTCGCCAGTATCATCAACATCAGCCAACATTGACTCATAAAATTTTTCTGCTTTAACATAATCAGTACTTTCAGCAATTTGTTGATTAAATGCAGAAGCCCTCAAGAAGGAATCATCCAAATCAACACTACAACCATTTAGAATACTCAATAAATCACGTTTAAAAACATCATCAGATATGGCATCAAAGATAATATGATGGAAAACACCATATAAAACAAAACCATCTTCTTCTTCAACAATTAAGAACCTGCATAAACTATTATGCAAATCAAATGGTTCTGTTAAAAATTGAGTAATAAAATCATTATTAACATCAGATTCAACAATAATAGAAGGCTCAGATCCCTTAATCAAATAAGAGACATCATAATCATCACTAACGCACATACCTAAAATTGGATGCGCATCAAACATCACACCCAAAGCAGACCTAATATCCTCAACACCATACTCACCTGAAATATCCATAACTAATGGTATTAAATAAGCATCATTCTTATCATTTGCCTTAATATCCAAGTAAACGTTTAACTGAGGTTCATTTAAAGGACAACCCTCATCCAATGAGTATAAATCCAAATCAAAAGAAATATTTCCAACATTATTTGCAATTGCATATGGAGTACGCAAACTT
>CACXWH010000047.1 GCA_902771225.1 uncultured Methanobrevibacter sp.
GGAGAAGGTTATTCAGATCAAAGTGACCCCGGAAGACAGAACGGACAAAATCTAGCATACAAATATGTTTATCCAAAGATTGTGAATGGAAGCTATAAGGCAGCGATTGATGTGCACTCAAATATAGGAGCATATCCATACAAAACATTTGTATTCAGCCCAGTAAATGAAGGTTCAGGTGAAAAATATGCATCAGATGTTGCAAGCAAATGTGAAAACATTAGCTATTATTCACCAGAATCAACAACAAGCGGCCCATATTTAACAATACCATTAAATGAACATGGAATACCTGCATTTTACTTTGAAGAATATAGTTTTGCAGACCAATCTACAAAGGATATGCATATTAAAGAATTGATTAAGGCTGTTGACAGTTTGAAATTTTAAAATAAACAATATTAAGAAGAAAATCAAAATTTACTAATCTAAAGGAATTCTATTAATAATCCTTTGATTAGTCTATTTTGCACCTAAAATTCGACAAAACTTTTCTGCCCTAATATCTTCGCTGCCACATCAGGTACATTTAATTTCATCCTCTTTAACTTAGAGCCACATTTTGACAAATTCCCCTAAAATAAACTCTCTAAATTTTTTTATAACATTTTAATGAATTCCTTTACAAATTCATCACAGAAATCCCAGTTATGCTCACCTTCAGCCCCAACAAAAGTGGCATCAATATCATTGGACTTTAAGAACTTGTAGAAATCCGCATTTTTCTCAAACAGAAAATCATCAAGTCCGCAGTACATATATATTTCAGGAATATCATCACAGTTTTCAATCAAGTATTTCGGATCCTTATCAGAGCCCTTAACCTCATCCAAATTGCCAAAAACTGATTCATAAAAAGGTTTGGAGTACAATACATTATGATTGTCACCATAATCAACAATATCATCGGTTATCAGTGCAGCAGATATCATTCCTATCTTTGAAAAGTTTTGATAGTATTTCAAACCATTTCTGATGGCTCCGTAGCCCCCCATTGAAAAACCTGCGATGAAAGTATCTTCCCTTTTATCTGACAAAGGAAAAATATTTCTTGTAATGTCAAGCAATTCCTGACCCACATATTCACCGAAAAGTCTATTGGAACCATAATCATCCAGATAAAAGCTGTTTTCTCCACATGGAATTACAATAGCTATGCCGTTGTCTTCTGCAAACTTTTGAATTGAAGTATTTGCCAGGAATATATCATCACTTCCATAAAGGCCGTGAAGCAGATATAAAGTCTTATACGGCTTTTCAACAATTTCTTCAGTATCATTTAAAAAATGCAGGTTATCTGCCGGCAGTATTACACTTATTGAAGTCCTCCTTTGAAGACTCCTGCATTTAATGTCTCCTCTAAAAAGTACCATATCAACACCATTTTAAGTCCATAAGTTTATGATGAAAATTTTTTTGCATCATCTGCTTTTCAAATCCGCAATTTTCATAAAATATCAAATTCATGAATATCTTTGTAAATTAATCATGCTTCAAATTTCACATTAATATATCTGATTTCAACAGCTAATATATATTATACCGTCCTATACTCTGTCCATTTATCTGAAAAATACCTGTAAATATAAAGGGCAGCCCTTACATACCAGTCTATAAACATTGCAATCCATGTTCCAAACACACCTATACCCAGCCAGTCAGCTATGACATAGGATAAGGCAATTCTACATGTAAACATCACTGCCAGACTTATATACATTACTGATTTTGAATCTCCAGCTCCCCTGAATGTTGCAGGCAATGTAAATGCAATAGGCCAAATTATAATTGCAAAAATACCATGCCACACAATCATTTCAAATG
Organism: uncultured Methanobrevibacter sp.; assembly: GCA_902771225.1. Taxonomy (GTDB): domain Archaea; phylum Methanobacteriota; class Methanobacteria; order Methanobacteriales; family Methanobacteriaceae; genus Methanocatella. Next base: position 1,825 of record CACXWH010000047.1, read on the forward strand.
CCATCTGAGCGGTTTTTGCGGATAAACCATAAATATCTAATAAAAACGGCAGCAATGCAAAAATAATAACATTTATTATGATATGTGAAATGAAAACTATCAAAATACATTTTTTATTGTAATATTTTGCCTGTTCATAGTCATCCGCTCCGACACATCTTGAAATTACTGCAGTAAGACCCAAGTTAATTGCAAAACCAGGCAATACTGAAAATACCGCAATTGCATAACCCACAGAGTTTGCAGCTATGGCCATCGTTCCAAAGGTTGAAACAAGACTCAATACCAAAATACGACCTAACTGAAAAAGACCGTTTTCTATTCCATATGGAATGCCTACATTCAATACATTTTTTAAAAGCAGCCAGTCAAACTTATGCCTTAAAGTCCTTTTAATGTGGAGCGGGTAATTTTCATCCATAATAAAATACAATAATATAATAGATGCTAAAAATCTTGCAATTACCGTTGGAATAGCTACGCCTTCAACACCCCATCCCAGATAATAGATACAAAAGGCATTACCGATGATATTTAAGATATCACATATAAACATTACTTGCATTGGCAGAAAAGCATTGTTGGTCGTTCTAAAAATAGCTGCACCAGAATTATAAATTGCAATAAACGGGATTGAAAGAGCCACAATCAATAAATACATATTAGCCGTATTCCACACGTCAGCTTCAATCTGACCGAATAAGACTGTTATTAGAAAATGTCTTGCAAAAAGGACAATCAGCATGAAAAATGATGATGAAATGGCTGAAAACCATATCAATTGATTTGAAGCATCTCTTGCCTTATCAATATTTTTGTCTCCCAGGTATTGGCCTGCAATTACAGCACCTCCTGTTGCAAGAGCTGAAAAAGAAAAAATCAATAATTGCATTAAAAAATCAACAAGGGACACACCTGAAATTGCAGCCTCTCCTAAAGAGGCCACCATTATGGAATCAGCCAGTCCCACAAAAAATTCTAAAGCCTGCTCTATAAGCAAAGGAATAAACAGATAGAACAATGCTTTATTAGAAAATAAATAACCTTCAGGTGTTTTGAATATATTCATTTTCACCTAATAAAGTTAGTTTTTACTTTAGGAATATCAGTTGGCTTTATACCTTCATTTTTTCCAACTTCAATACATCTTAGGAAGAATGCCATATTATGGCCCAGTTGTCTCATGGTACATAGTCCTTCTTCATCCTGCAATACTTCTTCAGGAGTGTTTCCATGAACCATATTCCAGTAAGTAGATGAAATGATTGGCATCTGTGTAATTCCCAAATACTTATTTAACTGATCATAGGTTGCAGTGGTTCCGCCTCTTCTTGCAGAACATACAACAGCACCCGGCTTGCGAGTGAATAATCCTCCGTTTGAATAGAATACCCTATCCAAAAATGATGTAATCTGTCCACTTGCAGCAGCATAATAAACCGGAGATCCGAATATAAATCCATCTGCTTCACCGGCTTTATCTGTAAATTCATTTACAACATCATCAAATGTACATTTTCCAATTTTTCTACATCTGCCACATGCAATACAGCCACCAATGGCTTTAGTACCTATCCAGAATATTTCGGTTTCAATGTCGTTTTCGTTTAATGTTTTAGCTATTTCTGATAATGCTGTGTAGGTACATCCTTTTTTATGTGGACTTCCATTAACTAATAATACTTTCATATAATCACCTTTAAAATTCATTTATCATTCTATATAATAATTTATAACCTTCTTGTTTTTCAATAGAGCCTGTTTTAACGCCTTCTTCATCAAATGATGTGCATTCATCACCAGTTTTACCTGATGAATATATTACAAGAGGTACATCATCACGAGTATGAGTTCCAATGGATATTGGAGTTGGATGATCAGGCAATATTGCTGCCTTAAAGTCCTGACCTTCCAAACTGTCAATTACAGGACCAACAATAAACTCATCAATTCTCTCAATTGCTCTTACCTTTTCATCAATCAATTGAGCATGACCCGCTTCATCAGGCGCTTCAATATGTATGAATAAAACATCATGATTTTTTAAAGCTTCAATCCCGTATTGGCCTTTTGCTTTATAATCTGTGTCAAAAAATCCTGTGGCACCAGGTACATCAATAACATCCAGATTGGCGAATACCCCAATTCCTTTAAGCAAATCAACACCCGTTATTACAGCACCAGTTAAACCATAAGTTTCTTTAAAATCAGACAGTTTTGGTGTCGGCCCTTGTCCCCATAACCATACCATATTTGCAGGATTTTTTCCTTCAACAATCCTTTTTTTATTAACTTCATGGTCTTTTAAAACATCCTGTGCTTCATACATAATGTTTTTTATTTTAACTGCCAAATCCTCATTCCATGCAGTGTATTCACCTAAATTTTCACCTGAAATGTCATGTGGAGGAACAGTTTCGAGATTTGCCAAAACATCAGCATCCTCTTCATTGTCACAGGAGTATACAAATAGATGTCTGTAGCTTATGCCTGCATAGAATTTACCTTTAAAACCGTCATATTTTTCTGTAAAGTACTCATTTAAAGCATCCATTAAAACAGATGCCTCTTCAGATGTGATGTGTCCTGCATTAAAGTCTTCCATCATGTCATCCTTTTCCGTTATGGTGTTGCATCTGAAGATAATGTCTGTTGGGTTTGTATCAATGCCGACGCTACCCGCTTCAAGAGGCCCGCGACCAGTATAAAAATCAGCAGGATTATAACCGAAAATACTCATATTTGCAACATCAGAACCTGGAGTGTATCCATCAGGAACATTATTTGTAAATCCCCCAAATCCATTTTGAGCTAACTTATCAATATTGGGGGTCCTAGCTACCTGAAGTGGAGTTTTTCCATCCAATTCATCAATAGGATAATCACTGGAACCGTCAGGAATAAAAATAACATATTTCATATTATCAAAATCCAAAAAAAGAAATAAATGGAATTAGTATTTATCTTTTAAAATACTAATTACATCAGTTAACATCGCAGATGCAGTTTCAAGAGAACCTGCACCAAGACCCATAACTGTTACATCGCCAGCTAAATCAGTTTTAATTGTAGCCATATTTAAAGTTCCAGAAACATCATAAGTACTTCCTTTTTTAACTAAACGAGGAGAAACTTTTAGAGTATTTGGTGAAACTTCAGCTATTAATTTAATTAAATAGCCATCTTTATCAGCAAGATTAATAGCATGAGAAGTAATATTAGAAATACCATTAACCTCAACATCATCATAAGTAGCATCAATTCCTAAAAGAGAATTAGCTAAAATTACAGTTTTACAAGCTGCATCAATACCTTCAACATCTTGAGTCGGGTCAGTTTCAGCAATACCTAACTCCTGAGATTCTTTTAAAGTAATATCATAAGTTGAACCTTCTGAGGTCATTCTTGATAAAATATAATTTGTAGTACCATTTAAAATACCTATGATTGACTTTATACCACAGGATGAAAGTGTTTCACGAGAGAAGTTAATAATTGGCATTGCCCCACCAACACTAGCTTCATATTTAAATTCAACACCATTATCCTCTGCAGCTTTGGTAATTTCTTTAAATTTAATTGCTAAATGCCCTTTATTAGAAGTTACAACATCTTTTCCTTGTTTAAATGCTTTATGTGTTAATGATAAAGCTGGTTCAGCAGTTTCAATATTAGTAGGGGTTGCTTCCATTAATAAATCATATTCAACAGCATCCAAAACATCAAGACCAGACACCTCAGACCCATAATCAGGATAAGAAGACAATTTACCTTCACTATTTTTACTATGGATAAGTAACATTTCTTCCAAACCATCTTGATTAATAGCAGAAGAGGATGAATCTGCAGCAGCTACAACTTTTAACTCAACACCATATTTATCTTTAATCATAGCTTTTTTTAATGCAATTGATTGGGCAATACCTTGACCCACTGATCCAAATCCCATTATAATAATTTTACATTCTTTCATATTATCACTAAACTTCATTAATCATAAGTAAATCTTTTTCATCAGCAATTTTTTTAACCTCATCAAATGCAAATTGCTTCTTACCATATGCAACTTCCAAATTAATTAATGCAGTGGATTTATCTTCACCATCTAATTTAATATCAAATCCAACAACATAAATACCGTCTAAAGCATTAATTTTATCCGTAGTATCTCTGACATCCTTATCAACAATATGACCAATTAAAATAGTGCTAATAAATTCTTTATTAATAACACCATCTTTTTCAATGATATCAACTCCCAATTCATTGAATCGGTCAATTACTCTGTTAAGGTTTTCTTGTTCACCTTCCAAAGTAAGTTGAACTGGAATTTTACCATTTTCATTTTTAGAATCTCTTTTATGAATAACAGTTACTAAATTAGCACCAAGTCCACTAATAGGTTCTAAAACAGAAACTAACTGTCCAGGAACATCTAAAAGCTCAAGAACTAAGTTCATTCTCATAATAAATCACCTAAATTATATCCAATCAGCCTTTTTAACTTTAAGATTACCATCTTTATCAATGTGAGCATTCCTTAAAATTTTTTCAGGATTTTTTTCATGAGGTACATCTTCACGAGTTAAATTTAAATTATCAGTAATATACCAAGTTTCCTCTGAATCAGGAATGTTATCTAAAGTTTTTGAAAATTCATCTATAATTTTTTCAGCATCTTTTTCGATTGACATAAAAACTATACTCCTACTAATAAATAATATAAATAAGTATGTTTTTCAATACATATAAATTTAAAGTTTGAACCTCCCCGGCTTGTAGAAGCCGGAGATTCTTAGGCCACACATATAGTTCTTACTTCACAATTACTTAGAAATATCTCCAAGCATTCTTGTGATAACATATGCATGAAATCTACTAAGCTGAGCACTGATGAACCAGCAGCACGTATACCTTCGTATAAAATATTTAATGCAGCATTCAAATCCCTTAATAAATGAGTGTGACAATATGGGCACTCCCATTCTCTTTCCCCACGTTCTAATTCACTATTTATTTCACCGCAGACCCAGCATTTTTTACTTGATGGGAACCATCTGTCGATTTGTATGAATTCTCTGCCGTACCATTTTGCTTTGTATTTTATCATTTCGACTAGTTTTCCCCATCCAATTTCGTGTACACTTCTGCTTAGGTTGCTTTTGAGCATTCCACGGATGTTTAGTTTTTCCATTGCGATGAATCTATAGTGTTTGACTATGTTGTAGGATATTTTATGATAGTAGTCATTTACTACGTTGTTCTTTTTGTTTATCCATTTGTGGATTTTTTTGAGAGTTTTTTTCCAGTTGGATCCGCCTTCTTTTTTTCGAGCTATTTTTTGTGTGTAGTATTTTATTCTTTCGTTTATTCTTTTTAGGTCGGGTTTGGTTATCACTCGGCCGTTGGAGAATGTTAGGAAGTCTGTTAATCCAAGGTCTATTCCTAGGTAATGTCCGTGGGGAAATTCCTCTCGAGGATTTATTTTGTCTAGTTGGTATGCTATGCAGACATACCAACGTCCGTTTTCTTTTTTAATTGTTGCTTCTTTGATTTTTCCGTTGATGTTTCTTTTATGTTTGACTTTGATGTATCCTATTTTGTTTAATCGGAATTTATCTTTTTCCCATCTTAGGGTTTCTTTTATGCCTTCTTTTGTTTTGTAGTTGTTGTTTCGTAGTGTGATGGAGTTTACTGGATTTCTTTTTGATGATTTGAATTTGGGAAATCCTGTTTTTTTGTTGTAGTATCCTTCATAGGCTTTTATTAGTCTGTCTGTTGATGCTTGAAGGCATGTTGATTCAGCTTTTTTGAGGAAAGGCTTTTGTTTTTTTAGAGTTTTAACTATATCCTGAGTATAACTGCGGTTTACTTTGAATTTATTGCCTATTGCGAATTCATTAACTAAATTGCTACGATAGATACTGAATTCTAATGTTTTGTTATAAACATAAGCGCTAGCACGCATATTAAACTCAAATACTTTCTCTAATTCCTCATCAGGAATAAATTCACATTTATCCGTCAAAATAAAAAATTCTTCACACATAACCCTAAAAAAACCATTCCACAACAAATTTTTATATTAATAATTCTTATTTTTACAGAAAAAAAACATGAAAAATATAATGGACAAATAAGAAAAAAAATGACCATTTTTATTATAAACTCTAAAAAGTTTATAAAAATAAAAGCATTTTTAACAATTTAATCCTAATTTAAATCAAATTACATATTTTTTCTCCTATAACTATACTTATAAAACCCACACATATAAAGACTTTAACCAAGAGCATTCGACAAGTAATATCACACCACCATTGGAGACCAAAAAAATAAGTAACTCTAAAAAAAAAATAATATAATAATACCTTTAAAGTGCAATTCATCTCCGGCTTGCAGAAGCCGGAGAATTCTTGCACAAAAATGTTAAATAAGGATTTTTAAAATTTTTGTGTTGAAAAAAATAATTAAAGTTAATTATAATTTGAAACCCCTATGAAAAAATTTTTTCTATGCTGCGGTTATATTAATTACTTATCGTAATCTTATTTGACACACTTAATCTGTTGTAGGTTGATGTGATAATATATTCCCCGGCCATAAGATTAATGTTCAATTTGGCTTCACCATTGGCATCGGAAGTCCTTGTATAGAAGACACCATTGATATTGAAAGTTACTTCTGCATTGGTCAGGAGATTGCCTTGACCATCCACGACCTTGACTCTGAACTTGGATCCGTCATGATATTTCATATCCAAATCATCAGATGACAAAATGGAGAGAACAGTTATATTGTTTGCTGCCTTGCAGCCATTATAGTCAGTGGTTATGATATATTCTCCAGGATTCAGATTAATATTGAGTTTGGCATATCCGCTTTCGTTAATCATCCTTGTATAGAAGACACCGTTAATGTTGAAGGTTACGTTTCCGCTTGTCCGGTTGAAAACCTTTACGATGAACTGTGAATCGTTTCTATAATACTTGACCAGATTATTTGACTCGACTAGTGACAAGACAGTAATCTTATTTGTCTTTCTCTCGCCATTGAACGGATTGATTGTAGTTATGTTATAAACTCCCGGACCAAGATTAATGCCGATTTTTGAAATGCGGTTTTCATCAATGCTTCTGTTATAAGTGCGGCCATTAATGATGAATGATGCATTTTTGGTAGTGTTTGATGAATCCTCACCAAGCAGCATGACCTTAAATTGGGTTTCATCCTTATAGTATTTGACCAAATCATTTGATGTAATCATTGAAAAAGTTATTTTTTTATTATTATAACAGGGGTCTGATGAATCAGGATAATAGATGGGGCCAACATAACCTCCGGAGTTGGCTTCCTGAATATATCTGAAGGCATCCCAAATCTTGAATATGTAATCGGTATATAAATGTGAGGCATTATCCAACTTGTAATATTGATTTAAATACAAATTACATGTTTCCAAATTATTGGATTTTATTAAAAATTCATAAAGATCATCAGGATTTTTGAAAACAGGAACATCATTTTTATTGTAAACAACATAACCTCCTGGAAGTATATTGTCATGAGAATCATTTCTTAAATCAGTATATTCTTCAAACCAATCGGAAGAATTACCGTCCGGAAATAGGGTCCAATCGATGAGCGGAAATTCAAATACTCCGCAGGCAGATGCGATACTGCAATTGCCGGATTCCAGTATAAAATCAAAAAAAGATAAAGGTTCAAATTCAGAACGTATTTTCAATATGCTAGACTGATTTGCCTTGAAAGTTCCATTGAAGAAGAATTTTTGATTGGAATAAAACCAGTCATGTCCCGCATAGACAAAGGAATAATTAAATAAACGCATTGGCAAATAGCTATTGAAATAGAGTGATACGTTTTCCAAATCATAAGAACCGTTATTTTTAATATTAAGCGTGATTTCATATAAAGAGCCAGTTCTAACCAAATCCCATGACAAATCAACATCAGGAGAGATGACCTCTGTGCTGTCTGAAATGGTGAAATTCTGCCTTATGGATGTAAACGCATATGATGTGTCGAATTTCCCCTCATCAAAAACTGCCGTGAAATAATCAGTTGAATTGTCAATCGGCAGGTAAAAACTGCCCGCACCATCATGGATATTGACAAGAATCGGTGATGAACTTTCATTAGGATAAATGTCGAGATAATGATTGAATGAAGAGTTGTCCTCACAATCAACATTTACATTGACTAAAGCCTTATCATTTGAAACACCAGAAACGTCTGAAGAGATATTAATATTAACATTGGATGATGTATAATCATGTAGAATATAGGTATCCTGATACAGATTGACAGGAATAAAATCATCTTCTGTTAAATCAGCATTTTCTGCGCTAACAGCACTTATTGAGAATATAAAAATCAGAAATAATATTAAAAATCTTTTCATGTTTAAAATTATGTTTTATAAACTATAAAAGTATTATGAATTATGAATCTGAAGTTTTTAAAAAAGAAGAAATGAAAAGGTAATCAATCAATTTTTACCCATTCATTATTACCGTTATGTTTCCAATAGTGACCGTCCGGAGCCAATTGAACTTCACCTGTGTAAATTGTTTTTCCGGCTTGCTGGCTGTAATATGCGCCTTCATCAACATCAGTGCTTTTATCATCATGTGACACTACTTCAACGGCATCCTCAACGATTTCCAAATCCTGTTCAACACTGCATTCCTTGAATTCGTCATTACCTTCGAAAGTAACATTTACCGTATAATTACCCTTTGAAACATTGTTAAGTTCTATAGCTGCTTCACCATGCTCATTCGTCTTTACTTCCTCATCAACAACAACATTTGATTTATTATCCATAATTTCAATGGAAATATTTCCATTTGCGATTGAAGTATTATTTGAGGCAGTTGATTTAACTAAAAAAGTGGTATTTGTATGAACAGTACCATTAGTTACAATATCAATTTTGGACTCTTGTTTGAAAGGATTCATCATGAATACAGCACCGATAACAAGAATAATTGCTATAATAGCAACCAATAATATGATTGTTTTGTTATAATCCATGTTAACACCCATTTAATAGTATTAACATTAGGATTATTAAAATTTTATGATTACCGTTAAAGTTCATCCAGTGAAAATGAACTCAAATCGAGCAGATCAAATGTTAGAATTTTAGGTGCTACAGTAACTTTTCCAACACCGGTCAATATCTTATAGGCTTCAAAAGCTTCAAGACAGCCAATTAAATTTGGTGTAGGTCCAATGACAGGAGGAACCCCTGAAGTTACATTTTTCAAAGCATCAACTGTTTCATCATTCAATTCTTTTCCGATTGACGGTAAATTAAACATTTCTTCATAAGTCTTATCACTATTCGGTAAAAATACTGTAATTTGACCCTGTGTTCCATGAATTGCTCCATGAATATAGGGAATTTTCCTTTCTTTGGCTTTTCTGGATACAATAACCCTTGTCAAAACGTTATCCAGTGCATCAATTACAATATTGGAATCACCTATCACCTTATCAATATTTGACTGGTCGATATGTTCATTGAATGTTGTTACCTTAACGTAAGGATTGATTAGTCTAACTTTTTCTGCTGCAACTGCACTTTTATCAAGACCCAAATCAGCAATTGACGCCAGGGTTTGTCTGTTTAAATTGGATAAATCAAATGCGTCTTTATCGACTAAAACAAGCTCACCTATTCCCATTCTTGCAAGCATTTCAATAGTTTCACCACCGATTCCCCCACATCCGATAACTGTAATTTTTCCATCTTTAAATCTTTCTTGCTCACTTCTTGTAACTATACTCATCTGACGGGAAGCAATCTCCCAGTATCCGTCTCCAATATATCTTGTCGGCATCTTTTCACCTAAATATAACAATAGTTATTTTTTTCTACAAATATAGTTAATACAACAAAATATTTAAATTTTTTTATAATATATTACACTAAAAACCAATGACTAAACTTGTGAAAATTAATTTAAGTATTACCCATACAAATATTAAATAACACCATTTATAAAAGAAAAAATATAAAAATATATTATATTACTCCATATATAAAAATAATACTATATCGAATCCTATTTCAATATTTAAATAATTTTAAGTATTATTTCAAGTGTAAATATTAGGCCAAACCAATCTCCACAATACTTATTTTAATTTTAATTTCAACGATTTTTATAGCATTTTTGTAAAAAATAAGAAATATGAATGAAAATTGAACAAAGTTTAAAAGAAAATATTAATAATACAAAACACGAGAAATAATAACTAATTATAGTTTATAATAACATGAGTTTATTCGGAGATTTTTAAATGAAATTTAAATTATTTTGTATAGCAATAATATTATTATTTACCTGCTGTTGTTTTTCTTCGGTTGCAGCGACAGAATTAAATGAAACACAAGCAGAAATTGGAATTGATGATTTTTTAATAGAAAACGATTCTTTAACCACACATTCAGATGACCAACCAACAAACATTTCAAATTCACAAAACGTACAATCAGACAGTACAATAACTCAAAACACCCCATCAAATAAAAAGATTTATGGAATAGTGGATTTCGGCTCAAATGGTATTAAATTAGACGTATATCAGTATAATACTAAAAATAACAAAATTAAATTATTAACTCACGACAGCGATATCTCACCTATTAAAGGATATGTCGAAAATAATAACCTGACTGAAAAAGGAATAAATACAGTGATATCAATTTTTGAAGATTTTGATGAAATTTTAGAACTGGCTGACGTGGATGAAAAATATTATTATGCAACAGCCAGCTTAAGAAACATCAATAATGCTGATGAAATAATCAACACCATAAAAAATAAAACAGGAATTACAATTCACATCCTGAGTGGTGAACAAGAAGCAAATGTTAGTTTCAATGCTGTTAAAGAAGAATTTGATGTAAATAGAGGACTATTCATGGATCTGGGAGGGGGAAGCTGCGAATTAATCACATTTGAAAATAAAACACCCCTAATCAAAGATAGTCTACTATTAGGATCATATTCTGCATATCTAAAATTCGTCAAATCCATGTATCCCAATGAAAATGAAATAAAAGAAATAGAAAACTGGACACTTAACAAACTAAAAAACAGCAACATAACTATCACGTCACCAATAAATGATTTATATATCAATGGAGGAACCATATCAGACATTCGAAAATTATTGATTTATCTTAACTATATCCCTGAAAAAAGCAGAACATTCAGCGTTGGAGACCTGGATTACATACTTGAGGAACTTAATGACAACACAAAAGAAGATTATAACAAGGCCATGTCAGTTATTCCTGATGGAATCAATACAATTGTACCTGGAACCATCATAATTAAAACAATTGCCAATTACTTTAATATCACCACTCTGCACGACTGTAAAAACAGGATAAGCAAAGGAGTATTAATGTCTCTTATAGAGGACAGCAAAATAACAATAACCACAAACGGACTGGAAAAATATTATTCAGGTCCTGAAAAACTTACAGTTAACGTTACCAACTCAAAAGATAACCCAATTGCAAATCAGATAGTTCAATTTACCATAAATGGCATGACATACAACAGGACAACAGATGAAAACGGCAGCGCATCTTTAAACATAAATTTAAATTCAGGACAATATACAGCAAGAATTAGTGTAAATTACACAAGCATTGATGCAAAAGTAAATATTCTTCCAACTGTAAACGGAAGCGATATTACAAAAATCTACAGGAATGCTACGCAATACATGGCAACATTTAAAGACAGCAAAGGTAATTACTTGGCTGAAGGCACAACAGTTATCTTTAACATTAACGGAGTATTCTATGAGCGAAAAATAGGAAATAATGGTATAGCAATATTAAATATTAACCTAGAACAAGGAAAATACATAATTACTGCAATAAATACAGTCACTGGAGAAAATACTACCAATAATATTACTGTTCTTCCTAAAATTACAGAAAACCATAATTTAACAAAAAAATATAAAAATGAAAGCCAGTTTACGGTTAAAATACTTAGCGATAAAGGAACATCTGTTGGCTCCGGCAAAAATGTTACATTCAACATCAATGGAGTATTATATACCCGCCAAACAAATGAATCCGGAATAGCTAAACTAAATATTAACCTAATGCCTGGCGAATACATCATCACAAGTGAGTATGAAGGATGTAGGGCATCAAATAAGATTACAGTCCTTGCAAACTAAAATATTATTTCAGTGCAGATATTGAGACAAATCAATATCTGTTATAATCTTTTTTCTCAATATTTTATCGATTCCCGTTCCGTATTGGGCTGCTTTTTTAGGCCTGTATGCAATTTCAGTATCAAGACCTTCATTAAATGCAAATTTTCTTAAGATATTTTTTCTCAAGGCATCCCCACTTCCGGAAATCTTATTTTTAGTAGGCAAGTTTATTGCATATTCAACCAAACTCTTATCTAAAAACGGCAACCTCAATTCTACCGAATTAAGCATTGCACATGCATCATCACGTTCCAGATTGACATGATACATGTTTGAAATATCTTCACGAATTTCCAAATCAAGATTACCCTCGTCAAAGCTTTTAAGGTATCTGTTATACCCTCCGAAGAGTTCATCAGCACCCTGACCTGAAACAACAACTTTCTGCCCATCATCGGCCGCAGTTTTCGTTGCAAAGTAAGTTGTCAGTCCAACACCTACTTTCATCAGGTTATCATCACCAATTGCTCCAACAACTTCACCAATATGTCGCTTAATTAACTCTTCATCAATAATTTGAGTTTTTAAAGGCAAATCCAAGTATTCGGCTGCATATTTTGCAGCATCCAAATCCTTTGACCCTTCACGGCCTACTGCATATAATGTAATATCCAGTTTTTTATTGTATGATATGACCTGCAAAAGCCGTGCCAAAATTGAACTGTCAACACCCCCCGAAAATATTACACCAAGCTTGTCTAATCCTTCCACTCTTTTAGAAACACTTAACTTTAATAGCTTGCCTAACTTAGATGCATCAACTTCCATGAATTTTTCATATATTGCTTGTGCCGGAGCTATATCTTCCCAGTTAAAAAGTATATGTTCTGGCTTTAAAGACTCAACTTCACTGAAACCAACCTCATAGAGGCTATCACGAGATGACGCAAAAGCACATAATTCATCGCCGACAGCATAAAACAAGGGTTTTACACCTAAAGGATCACGTGAAATAGCTAAATTTTCACCATCCCATACTGCAAAAGAATAATCACCATCAACCAATCGCAAAGCTGACTGAACTGCTTTAACCAAATCCCCTTTATTGAAAAAATCAATCAGATAAATCAAAGCTTCACTGTCCGATGTTATTTCCTCATCAACACCAACCTTAGCCAAAAAGTTCCTGATTGTATTGTAATTATAGATTTCACCATTAAATACCAGAACCAGATTTTCATTGCTTACCGGTTGAATGAGAGAAATCCTATCATCCAAATCATAAATTGAAAGCAAATTATGGCCAAATCCAATATTATATTCATTATCGTCACTAAAAGTATTTAAATCAATGTCTAATTTAACATCATCCAAATAAACGCCAGATGCATCAGGACCACGATTTTTAGATACCTTCAACATTTTAATTAAATCATTTCCTTTAAAATTACCTTGAAGACCAACAATAGAACACATAGTTATAAATATAAAAACGATAACTTAAAAAAATTATTGTTATACATTTTGATTTTTAAAAGAGTAACCACGAATATCAGGCTTTATACCTTCCCCATGTGTTTTAGATAGATATTTAAATAAAGCATAATAAACAATAGCCAATGTAACTTCTCCAATCAATATTCCAAGCAAAACACATACTCCTGAAGTGAATATTGGCTTTAATAAGGATACTAGCAAAATTTCATATATGATGACGCCGACGGTTAAAACTAACGCATAATAACTTTTTCCCATACCATCCAAAACTTTTTCTGACATTTCTGAAATTTCAGAAACTGGAATAAGTATAATGGCTGCAAGAGAAATATAGAATATAGAAGTTTCTGCACCAGTAACTGAGAATAAAGCAAATCCATAATCCCTAATAAAGAAAAATACCACACTTGTAATTAAGGCAATTGACATGGAAATTTTAAGCACATAAATATACATCCATTTTAATTCATTCAATTTTTTTGCACCATATAAATGTCCGCTAACAGTTAATAAAGACCTGGCAAATGCTTTTTGAGGAGACACCATTAAAGATTGAATTCTTGATCCTGTTGAATAAAGCAAAACTCCAATTTGGCCAAGCTGCTGAATTAAAACTTTATTAAAGAACAGACCGAGAATACACCATAAACTATCAGTTAAAAAATTTGGAATAGCTACAAGAAATATCTGATAAAGGATTCCTGGTTTAAAATATTTAAAATTTAAAACAACTTTTGTTTTACCACTTAAATACCAATATAATAAATAAAGAGTAGTTACTAAGGAAGATAATATTGTAGCATATGAAACACCAGCCACACTCCAGTTAAAAACAAAAATAAAAATAGGATCCAAAACTAAATTTAGAATATTAGTAAAAATAAGTATAGCCGTAGGTGTTCTAGAATTTCCCTCCTCATGTAAAGTACTTACAAACAAATTGGAAAAAAGAAAAACAAAGGGCATAAAAATATCGGAGTCAAATATTGCATAGATAAATCCATAGAAGAAGTTGCACCAATAAGAATCAAAATATTTGGTAAAAATAATGTGGATAACATGATGACGCATCCCAATACAAAACATGCCACAATACCATGCAAAATTGAATTAAAAGTACTTTCAATATCTCCTTCACCCATTTCTCTGGAAATTAAAGAATTAGTTCCTACACCAAGTGACTTTCCAAAACCTATAATTAATGTAACCAACGGTACTGCAACCCCTATTGCAAAAAATGATTCTGAATCATCTGTGATACCCAAAAAACATCTACAAATGAGTAACATGCTTCAAAAATTGACAGTAAAAGTAATGGAATAGCCAACTTCCAAAAAGTTTCCTTAGGATTTGAAATTAATTCAACATTTGACATCAACATTACTATATTTTCTAAAATATTTAACAATATCTAATTAGAAAATTTGATAAAAATACATAATACAGGCAAAAAATAATTTTAATGCAAAAATATCAATATAAATTTAATCCTGATGTAAAAAAAACAAAATAATAAAATAAATTAACAAAAAATACAAGCCAACGATAGTCAATTTAAAATTAAGTAAAAATGACAATGAAAAAATTAAAACAACTAAATATAACAATGACTTAAAAAAAATATTATTATATACAATGAGGTGAGATTCAAATGAAAAAATATCATGAAAAAACATTAGAAGTTCATGCAGGAGAAATGCCTGACCCAGTAACCGGTGCAAGAGCAACTCC
>CACXWH010000048.1 GCA_902771225.1 uncultured Methanobrevibacter sp.
ATTCGTAAAACCACACAACACAAGCAGAACATGCCACCACTGCGGACACATAAACAAAGAGTTAAAAGTCAAAAAACGCAACTGGAAATGTCCAAAATGTGGAAAAATACTTGATAGGGACACAAACGCAGCAATTAATATTCTAAACCGCTGGTTCAACGGGGATAGTCTGATAAAATACTTAAATTAACCATTATTAAGTGAAAAAAATTCAGGAATCCCCATCCTCTATAGGATGGGGTGGTTCAAGTGATTTGTCAGTGTTTAATAATTTTTTTCTTATTTTCAATTAATGTTGAATATTGATTAGTATAATAATTCATTATCTATTTTTATTTTTATTTGAAAAAATCTCATGACTCATTCGTGACCAATTGGGTTCAGATCATGCACCTATTGTGTTAAAGTTAAACTCCTGTCCGGTATGTGTACACTCAACAATAAAAGTAATGAATACTGCTACGTCTGTGGAATTAAATTAATGGAAAATGATGGAGGATATTGTTTCATCCGAAAAGTCAAATTCCAAGAGATAAAATTATTCTTCTGGATTTGAACTATTCTCTGATTAAAAACTCAAAGGATTTTCGCTTTTTGCCGTTGGGTGAAAAGATTTAAAATCAGGATTATGAAACGGAACTCATTGAACTGATTAAGGATAATTATGCCATATTGATAACTGCAAGTCATTATAAGTGTTCACATAAAATTTTAAGGGATATTCCGGAAAAAACGGGTTTTAAGCATGATGAGTCTTACCGGAACTTCAACAGGTAGCCTCCTCTTTTAAAAAGGTATTGGATAGTTGAAGAGGTTATTTCTCTCCATGGTGTTTGTTCATCAAATACCTTGCCATTGAATCAAATCCCGCAACAAGAAGAATGTATAAAAAACTAGGAATTGGGCAAAGCCAAAAAGCGATTTCATCGGATTAAATGGTTATTTAATATTGAAATATTTATATATGGCGTATTTTATATAATATTATTATGCAATCAAAAAAATTTATCATTTTATTAATTTTTTTGCTTTCTATTTTAATGATTTCTAGTGTAAGTGCCAAGGATTTAAACACTACTGATTCAGTGATGTTAACTCAGGATTCAAATCAAAATGAGATATTGGACAGTTCATATGTTAATCAGTCCATTTCCTCTTCGGATGCAAATGCAAGTGAAGCTTTTTCAAGCTCTTATTCACTGCAAAATGATAAACCGGAAGGTATATATGGAATTGTGGATTTCGGCACCAATGTGCTTACATTGAATATATATGATGTAAATAATAATGAAATAACAAAGATTTTGGATATATCTGAACCATCTGTAATTTCTAACTACACTCAAGACAACAGGTTAACTCCTCAGGGAATTGAAAAATTAATATCTCAATTAGAAAATTACTCTGAGATAATGCGGTCAAAGGGAGTAACAAATGAATATATTTTTGCAACAGCCAGTTTAAGGAATCTGGACAATCGTTATGGAGTTGTGGCTGCTGTAAAAGATAGATTGGGCATTTATATCAATGTCATTAGTGAGGAAAAGGAAGCGGAATTCGGATTTAAGGCGGTTCGGGAAATGGATTTGACTACTGATAATGGTTTGCTTATTGATTTGGGTGGGGGAAGTTGTGAAATTATTTATTTTATAAATAAGACTTCTATAACCGATGATACTATGCCTTTTGGGTCAAACTCCGCCTATAAGCAATATGTCAGTGGAACTTTCCCCAATGAAACTGAAGGACTTGAAATTAAAAACAGGACATTGGACGAGCTAAAAAAATTAGCAATTAAATACTCTTCATATGATGATTTGTTCGGTAATGGGGGCACGGTTTACACCATAAAGTTGATGCTGATATCCTTAGGTTTTATAGATGAGAATGAAAGTTTTGTCCCTGTTTCAAAATTAGATGAACTTTTGGATAATATCAAGGATGACACTGAAGAAAATCGTCAAAAGATAATTGATGTTGCGCCGGGCAGGCTTTATACCTTAATTCCGGGAATCATAATTTTAAAAACAATTCTTGAGTATTATAATGTTAAATATCTCCATTTCTGCAGTGGCCAGATTACTGATGGGGTCTTATATGAGCTTCTTGAAAATGAAAGTTCCAAAGATAAACCGGTTGATCCTTCTTCACGAAACGAATCTTCCAACAGCAGTTATGAAAAAGCATTGGCTTCATCCAAACTCATCAGCAATCCGACTGGAAATCCTATTGTGGTGCTGATTCTGGTTTTCTTTTCAATTTTTGTTTCATGCTACAAAAGAAAATCTTAAATTCTCTTTTTTTTTTAAACTAAAAAATAATTTTTAGCCAATAGGAAAAATAGGTTATATAAGGAATTTATTAGAATATAATTTATAGTATTTTACGAAATGTTCGCTCCAAAAAATTTCGTCACGAGTCTGTCCAATAAATAATTTTTTCTAATTTTTTATTTTTTTATTAATTTTTTAATAGTAAATTTCCTTATTATATTTAACTCTAAAATATGTGTAAAATCCAATAACAATGCCCCATCTCCAATAAATAAATATTCTGGATAATATCCTAATGTGAAGAAATGTATAGGGTTCATAATCATATTTATGATATAATTGGATAAATATGTATGCATTATTTAGTTTACATCTGAAGGGAAACTAATGTGGGGATATAAATTTTTGACAATAATTTTTAATTAGATTAATGAATAGACATTATATTGAAGATGTAATTAATAAGGATGATAAAATGGGTATTGATTTGACCGATATCGGAATTGAAGAAGGACAGAAATATGAAGGGATTTACACTACCATGAGCAAGGACGGTGTAAAAAATGCAGCACCAATAGGAATTGTATGCAAACATTATGGAAACACGCAGATATGTTGTAAATATCACTTTTGACCCTATAAATTTTGTAAATTCAACCATCGGAAATCTGGATATTGAAGAGTTTACCGATGATGATGACCTTGCAATATTGAAAAATGCAGAAGCATATGTCATTTGTGATGTTACAGACATTAGAAAGATGGATCCTATTAAGGACCATGTAACATCAAATGGGGAAGCTTATATCATAAGCAGTGATGTTGTAAAAATAGTCAAAAATAATCCGTGTGCAAAGGCTTTAAACCGGGGTGTATTCGCCCTTCTGGAATGCCTTACAAACTATACCCGACTGGACTTAGTAAGTAAGGAACAGCAGGATTATTTTATCGGAAGGTTTAATGAAAACAATCGCATGATTAAGAGGGTTTCCGGACAGGATACGATAAAAGCAATGGAGATTCTTAAAAATAGCATGATAAAAAAGGGTTTTGATGTTGAATAGAACCGGTATGTGTGGAGCTAAAAGTACATTATATTGTATAGTATGAGGTAAATTTCTTTTTAATTATTTCTTCAATAAGTAATCTTTTTATTAACTGAAAAATATATTTATTGGTATGTTTGAAACAGTTTTTTATTTTCCATGGGAGGTTTCTCTGATAGTATTCCTCCAAAGTTCTCTTCCAGGTTTTGTATTAGGATTCTTTGGAGTTATTTCAGAGGTTGTCTCTAAAAACGTCCTTGCATTGTTATTCATTTCAATTTATTTGGCATACAACAAGGATTGGGGTAAATTCACATTGCTTTCGTTGGGAGTGGCTGGTGTGTGCTGCGAATTTATCAAGGTGACCGTTGCACGTTTAAGGCCATATGCAGTTGTTGATAAAATTAAGTGCATTCATGCCAATGTGGCTGACCAGAATCCTCTTGACTTTAAAATCCAAGGATATTCGTTCCCAAGCGGACATACGATGATGGCAACCAACTTGTTTTTGGCAATTCCGATATATGTCAGGAATATTCTATATGTCTCTATTGGATTGATTGGAGTTTTGATTGTTGCTCTTTCAAGGGTCGGATTAGGTGTTCATTTTCCAACTGATACTATTGCGGGGTTTATCATTGCTTTGGCGATAATCTTAATATTGTCTCGTCTTTATGACAAGATTGAAAATAGACTTTATCTTTATTTGGCTATTATCGTTCTGTCTTTGGTTGGTGTATTGTTCTGTCCTGAAATAAGTTATATTAAGTATGTGGCATTGACTTTGGGAATTTCATTAGGTTTTCTTGCTGAGGAAAAATATGTTAACTTCGAAAATCCTAAAAGCAGAAGGGATGCAATAGTCAGACTTGTTGGAGCAGTCATATTGTTTGTATTGCTTTTTATCTTAATCCCGAAATTTGCAGGCAATACTGACTTGGTTAAATGTATTGTACATTTTCTATGTACTTTTATAATGCTTGCCATATATCCTTTAGCCTTTAAAAAGATTGATAGGGATGGATGACTGGATCCATTTTCTCCTTTTTATTTTTTTTGAGAATATTTTTTCATTTCAATTAATATGAACTTATTTGGCAAAAAATTAATTATAAATCTTTTTTGTCATTGTTTCTTTCATACAGTATTATTGTGCAAAATCTAAGTAAGAAATATTTTATATTATGTCTCGATAAAATCAGTTTTAAGAAGTTTTTAAATCAATTAAATGGTAGTGTCCGATTGGGTAGTGAAATTATTAAGGGATGTGGTTGAATATGTATTCACTGTATTCCTTTCTATAGAAAGGATACAATTTAAAAAACACGACTAAAATTGCATTCATTGTATTGTTAATAAAAACAATGTTACTTTCTTAGTTTATATATTTTTTAAATCTTAATATTTAAAATATGATGACATCAAAATAGTTTAATATGGATATGAAAAATTTAATGGATACCAATAGGCTTGAAGCTTTTTATGATGCAATAATTGCAATTATTGTAACAGTTTTGGTTTTGGAATTGCCACAGCCTGAAACCGCTACCATTGCGGGAATTTTAGCTTTGAAAGTTTCATATTTCACTTATCTTGTCAGTTTTCTTGTTTGCGTCAATCTCTGGCAATATCACCACTGGATATATGCTCATGTGAAAAAAAATTGATTCTAAAATTATTTGGCTGAACATCCTTTTAATGTTTGTAATATCTCTGATTCCTTATTTGACAATTTTTGTTGCTAATAATCCGAATTCCCTTTTAAGTGAATCCTTATATGGTCTGAATTTTATATTAGTATATTTCCCACATTGCAATTCATTCCAGACCTAAGGGGTTGTGGCATTTTTGCAAATGTATGATAAAGGTTAATTTTAATGTTATTGGATAAAAAAGTTGGATTGGATAAAATGATAGGGGTATGCTATCAAATTAATAATCCTTTTAATAGTATTTTTTTATAATTGGAATGTTTTTGGTGGTTCTCCTGAAAAATCAGCAATGGTTGCATTACCTGAAATGGTGAACACTTCAAATGTTGGGTTTTCTGGAGTTTCATATAAAGTTTTAACTAATTCATTGGAATCAATTACTTTTTGTTTTAGTTCTGTGCTGTCTGTAAATTCAACTTTACCTGAAATTCTTAACCATGCGAATTCGGGTGTAGCCACAACTATTTCACAGTTTGGATTTGCATCCAATTCCTTAAACATTGGTTTTGTGTTTGCGGTACAGAAATATGGTTTTCCATCTTCTTCAAAGTAAAAAAGTATTGGTCTCACTTTCGCGTTTCCATCTAATCCACTAGTTGCTAAATATATTAAAGTATTTTCTTTTAAAAAGTTTATAACTTCGCTCATTGTATCAATCCTTATATTTTTGTAGTTAATACTTTATTTGAGCTTATATAAAGGTTTTTTGTAACTTTAAGGTTACTTGGTAACTTTTTGGTAACTACATTCTTTTTGTCCAATAGTCAAAGATTTCTGAAATTTCCTCATCAAAACTAATGGTTTTATCCTTGTTTTCAGGTATTGCCTGTGCATAACTCCTATTTAATCGAATTAAATTAACGTTTGGATTATCATGTGTCATCTGCTCAAATGGGTATCTGATGATTATGGGTGTGTTGAAACCCACGCCCAGTTCCAATAGGATCAATCTGTCATCAGTTCCTATTCTTTCTAAAAATTTTGAGTAGTTGTCATGCATTTCACGCCATTTTTCATCTTCAACAAAGTAGTTATCTTTTCTGACATTGATTTCCATATTTCCTCCGCAAACTGGACATATGGGAACCAAATCTGATGGAATCATGCAGTCATGAGTGTTTTCAATAGCTTCAAATACTAATTCCCTATTTGAATACAGTTTATTATGACATGCTGTTTCACACTGCATCAGACCATAATCTCCCTGTGTTGCAAATATCCTTTCATCTTCAAAGCCATTAATCCAAAACTGATGATCGACATTGGTTGTCAAGACAAAATAATCCTTATCTTTCATCAAACCAAGCAGCTGTTGATATAATTTTGTTTTTCCAACGGAATATCTGTTCACATAGACATGACGTGTCCAATGAGCCCATTTTGCCTCTTGGGTTTTATAAGGGTAGAATGTAGCGGAATACATGTCTGTCACCCCATATTTTTCAATGAAGTCCGCGAAGTTATCCTCAAAACGTTTGCCAGAATATTCTATTCCTGCAGCTGCTGAAAAACCAGCACCTGCGCCTATAAGCACATAATCTGCATCATTAATGGTATCAATAGCTTTATCCAATCTTAAAACGAATTTATCCATTTGTTATCCTCCAATCAATAAATTTTTATAAATTAGGTAACTCTTCTGTGAGAATGTATCAAAAATCACTTTTTCCAGTGACGTTTCATTTTCATTAAGGTAATCCTCAACTGTTTTAATTGCGATTTCTGCGGCTTTTCTTTGAGGAAAATTAAAAACACCTGTTGAAATGCTGCAAAATGCAATTGATTTAAGTTCATTATAATTGGCCAAATCCAAACATGATTTATAGCAACTTGCTAGTTTTTCACAATCTTCATTGGAAGGTTCTGTCCCATAAGGAATTGCAGGTCCTACTGTGTGGATTACATGCTTTGAAGGCAAATTATATGCATTGGTAATTTTTGCTTTTCCGACTTCCTCATCATGAGATTGTCTGCGCATTATTTCACTACATTCCTGTCTTAACTGTATTCCTGCTGAAGAATGAATGACATTGTCAATGCAGTTATGCAATGGAATAAAACAGCCAAGTAATTTTGAATTGGCGGCGTTCACGATTGCATCAACGTTCAATGTAGTAATGTCGCCCTGCCATAATGCCAGTTTCCCTTTGATTACAGAAATATCTTCGGCTGAAGTCAGATTCTTATTTAAAGTTTCATTAGTCAAAAATTCATCCTGAATATGTAAAAATTCATCAGACACATCTAAAGGAGGCCTTACATTCACAAGAGACCTAAACAGTAATTTTTTATCATTAATGTCTTTGGGAATACTTATTTCTTCATTACGTTCATTAATTAAATACTTGATTAAAAAGTCCAATTGTTGATGTGTGTTTATATTAATCTCCCCTTTAAATATTTCAATATTATAATTGGAGTTATTTATTTAAATGATTTTTGTAACTTTAAGGAAACTTAGTTACTTAAAAGTAACCTAAAAATATAATAAATAATCCGACAGATTATACAATATGGAAGGTGAACGAATTGTTTGTCCTGTTGATGTGACTCTAAATTTGATAAATAAAAAATGGAGTATACAGATTATAAGAGACATGTTTTTTGGTAAAAAACATTTTAATGAGTTTAAAGAGGACAAACCTAAATTAAGCAATAAAGTATTGTCAAATTGTTTAAAGGAACTTGAAGAAAAAGGATTAATTGAAAAGGTAGTTTTGAATACAACTCCAGTAACTACCGAATATTGTCTGACAGAATATGGAAAATCAATGAACCGGATTGTATATGAACTGGCAATGTTTACATTGTATGATGAAAATGACAATACCTATTCTGATGAAACCCGTAGAGAATTAAAAAGTAGATTCAGGGAAGTGCTTGATATAGATTATTAAGATAAGTTTCAAGATATTCCTGAGTTAAGATATACTGGCTGCATTTTTTTTCCAAATAGTATTCACTGACATTCGATGGCTTGCCATGTTATATCAAAGTTTTTCTCAAAAATAAACATTAATTTACAACCTGGTGGTATATAATTAATTCAGATTATGGTCTAGCTTCCCTATCCAATAAAGTAACTGTAACTTCTTATGTGGGGTGAGAAGTATTAATTTAACTTCTCTCCATTTTTTTGGGTATCAATATTTGGTTTTTACTGTTTTTTAACTATCAACCGTTTATTCTAAAATTATCTTCATTTATTTTATATGATTTGCTTGTTGCTATTATTTTTTTCAATCATATATTCAATTAAAAATGATGGTTAAGCTGTTGGGTTTAGGTTTATTTTTTGATGAATTAATTTGGCAATAATGCAACGGACCTATATTTAATTTCATTAATGTAATCTATAATTTGGAGATTTTA
Source organism: uncultured Methanobrevibacter sp. (assembly GCA_902771225.1). Taxonomy (GTDB): domain Archaea; phylum Methanobacteriota; class Methanobacteria; order Methanobacteriales; family Methanobacteriaceae; genus Methanocatella. The sequence goes on from CACXWH010000048.1 coordinate 8,404, forward strand.
TTTAATATATTCCGAACAACAATTAATTTTCCATTTCACAACATGTCGGTTCGGTTATTTAATTTTTAAATAAATTAATGTCATATCATCAAATTGTTCTTGTTTTCCTATAAAATTATTAATATCATTTAATAGAGGGTTTATTGGGTCATCATCGATTTTAATTTTGTTGAAAAAGTCTAAAAGTCTATCTTCACCATAACATTCATCATTGTCATTGGTTGCATCAGTGATTCCATCAGTATATAATATCAATTCATTTGATAATGTTATTTCCTCAGTTTTATATTCGAAGTCTTCAAGAATTGCTAAAATAATTCCACGATAAACATCTAAATATTCAAATGTGTCATCTTTCTTTATTAATGGAAGAGTATGTCCTGCATTTGAGAATTTTAACTTTTTAGTATTTTTATTATAAATGCCAAGCCATAATGAAACAAACATTGCCTCAGGATTATTTTCATATAATAGATTGTTTATTAGATATAGGACTTTTGAAGGATCTCTTTCTTGGGTAAGAATTTGTTTTATTATGAACTGGGTAATCATTGCAACTAATGCTGCCGGAACACCTTTATCAGATACATCACCGATTACAATAGCTAAATTATCATCATCTAATTCATAATAATCAAAAAAGTCTCCACCCACTTCCTTTGCCGGATGGGAATAACCAGTGATATAATAATTTTCATTTCTTATAGCATCATGCGGAAGGTTGGCGTCTTGGATTTTTGATGCGATATCAAGTTCTGCTTTGATACGTTCTTTTTCACCTTCTATTTTTTGAATATTTTCAATATAATGGTTATTGTGATTAATCAATTCAGTATATGATTTGGCAAGTGTTCCAATTTCATTTTTTTCATTAAGATAATTTGAATACAATTTCACCAAACCTTCTGATTCAATTTTTTCATTTTCTTTGATAAATTTTTTAATTTCAGAAAATGATGAAAGGGGTTGTATTACTCTTTTTTCCGTATATCTTAAAATAATCATTCCCGGAATGAATGATAAAATTATAATTGCATCTGTTAGTAAGAGACCCTGCATTACATATATCGTCAAATTAACATCAATATCTATAATGTGATAAGTGAAATGAGAAATAATCATTCCCAAAAAAGAAATGACCAATATTATTATTAGAAACTTTTGTATAATATCTTCAATTATCGAATCTCTATCAGGGGTTTCAATTTTATGTACAAATGGTTTTGTTAAATAGCAGAATAATAAAATTCCAATTAATACTGTTTCAACAAGTAGGATTTGTTTATCTACACCTAATATCTTAGAAATTAATGCTATTACAGTAACAATCAACAATGAATAAAATAATATTCTATATAATTTTTTATTTACCTGTTTATTTTGTGTTTTTGGAGTTTCTATAAAATCAATCTTTTTAGAAATCCAAATACTTATGATACCTGTGATAAAAGCAATATTAATAAAGTTCAAAAATAATGCAATAGTTGAATATTCTTTCAAATCAGTTGTGAAAAAATAAAATGAAAATAATGTTTCATGAACTATTGAAAAAATCAATCCGCATAGAATTATTATTGATATAAATATGGTGAGATGATAAATATTGTCTAATTTAGGTTTCATAATTTTTTGGTTTCTAAAATCTGAGTACCAAAGTTTATATGCCAAATATGAAACTCCAAAACTGTAAATAGATGAAAAGACTATTTCTAGTGGTGCACATCCATCCATAATGCTTAATACAATATGTCCTAAAACTCCTCCCAAAGCACCATACGGGCCGAGTAATAATCCACAAACAAAAAATAAACCTATATGTGGGCAATATAATCCCAAATCCAATACATCCGTTGATGAAAGAATCATTTCACAAAGAATCATCAAAATAAATGGCACTAGTATTTTTTTTAATTTATCATTCATTATTTCACGTTTTTAGTAATTATTAAATGATTTTCACTATTTTCATAATGATATTCAAGTTCATCCGCCATTTTTTTAGTTAAATAAATGCCCGCTCCTCCGAGTCGTGTTTCATCAACGATATATGGCGGGCCGTGCTGCTCTTTTAATAGGGGATTAAACTCAAATCCGTTGTCAATGAACTCTATTGTTAATGTTGGTTTTTCATATTCAACATTAACTATGATAAATTCGGTATTTGAGTAATGCACAATATTGACAAATATCTCTTCAACAATTAACGTGACTTGAAAATCTTCTTCTGAAAGTTCATTTATAATGAACTCATTTAATGTATCTAACTCATTTATTTCGGGTTGCAATAAAATCGTGTTCATTCTATCTCCAAAACTCTATCAACACCAGACAATAGAAATACTTCCATAATCACATCATTGGAATTTTTAATAATAAATGGGATATTGTCTGGTTTTAATTTCCTTTGAGTTGCAATTAAAACTTTAAGACCTGCACTTGAAATATATTCTAAATCAGTAAAGTCTAGGATTAAAGAGTTAAAATTACCTAATTCATTATTAATCTCTTCTTCTAACTCTTTTGATGTAACACTATTAATACGACCTTCAACAGATAAAGTCAATTCACTTTCATTATAACATTTTAAAATATTCATTATAATCCCACAGTAGTATATTTATATTATTAATTTTAAATATTATGGTTTAATTTTCAGGGAAATTCCCCATTAATTTTATAATTTATTTTTTTTTAATTATTATTCTTATTTAGTATTATTCATTGAATTAATATTATTTGGTCTTTTATTTCGATTTTGCTTTTTATTCATATAAATTTAAAATGTCATGTTTTATATATTAATGTCTAAAATTTGAATTTAGTTAAATATTATATATAAAATATTATATATAAAATTATACATAATGTACTATGATATATTTATTAGGAAGTTTTTTTCATGAATAAAAACAACAAATCACTCAATAATGTTCAAAAAAATGAATTGGGAGTGGAAAAATCATCCAACAAAAATATTGTCAATGATGAAAGATATCAATCATCAAAACAATATTTTGATGCTAAATTATGTGAAGGTTTTGAATCAACGGTTTTAACTCCTAATTTAAATGGTAATCCTGATGTTGGAAAATTAAAAAACATGGCTGAATTTATTGAAGCTAAAGATATTGATGATTTCTGTAATAAACATGACATAAGTAAAAACATCTTATTTTTGTCATGTACTGTTTTGGCACTTAATAAATTTACATTCACTAAGGATACTTTATTAACAGCGATTTCTGGTGATATGGCGGGTTCTAATGATGATAGTCACTCAATGTTTATTAAAACAGTTCCATTTATCATTTCTAATGAAGATCGGGAAATTTCCATCATTGATTTTATTAAATTTGTTGATAAAACATGGAAAACTACAATAGAGAATAGTTTCTATCCTTATTCAAAAATTGCGGAGAAATATCAATTAAATCCTGAATTTTTATATTTATATGATGAATTTTTACAATCAGATGATGCGGGTACTGACAACAAATCTAATGTGTCTGAAGAATTATGTTGCGGGGATTCTATTTCTGAGGATTATAAAATTGCTTTGTTTGTGAATTGTTTTAAAGAAAATGTTGAACTGGAAATAAACTACAATGATCAATTGTATAGTGAAGATTATATTCATATTTTCGTTAATTCCATAAAATCCATTTTAAATCAGTTCTTAGATTGTGATGTTTCTAAATATAGAATATGTGATATAAGTTTGCAGCCTGAAATAAAAACACAGAAATTTAGTGAAGTTGAACTTCCATTTATTCATAAACGTTTTGAAAAGCAAGTTAGTGAAACTCCTGATGATGTTGCTCTTATTGCATGTGATGCTACATTAACATACAAGCAATTAAATGAAAAAACAAATATTATTGCTAATGCTTTAATTGATATGGGAGTTAAACCAAAAAATAACATTTTAGTCATGCTTCCAAGAGACAGTAATCTGATTGCATCAATTTTAGCTATTTTGAAAGTAGGATGTGCTTTTATTCCTATTGATCCGGAATATCCTCAAGAAAGAATAAATTATATTTATGAAAACAGTAATGCAGATTATATTATCACTGATAAATCCGGAAAAAATTCCTTAAGTATTGAAGAGTTACTTTGCAATGACAACTCTGAAAATCCTAATGTCAATATCAATCCTGATGATTTGGCTTATATAATCTATACTTCAGGGTCTACCGGAAAACCTAAAGGAGTAATGGTTAGTCACAAAGGAATATGTAACCAGATTACCGGAAATCCTATGAAAAATTTTGACAGTATTTTAACTATTTCAACAATTTCATTTATCATGTCCATAAGGGATATTTTAACTGGAGTAACTAATGGTATTAGATTGATATTTGCCAGTGATTCAGAAGTTAAAAACATTCTGGATTTAATTGAATTAATCAATAATACTCAACCTGAATCTATGACAATAACTCCTTCAAGATTTTTATCTTACTTGGAAATCGATGATTTTTGCGATTCAATTAAGTCTTTTAAATCTATCATCATGGGTGGAGAAGTATTTCCTGTAAAAAAATTTGATGCAATAGAAAAATACACTGATGCCACCATATTTAATGCTTACGGACAAAGTGAAGGTAATTTCCTATTCCCTGTTCCTTTAAATGAAATGTCAATGGACAACAATAACATTTCTGTAGGTAAACCTTTGGATAATTCCATTGCTGATGTTAGGGATATTGATGGAAAACTCTTGCCTGATGGAGTAATGGGTGAATTATACTTTGGAGGACCTTCAACCGGAAAAGGATATTATAATTTAAATCGACCAGATGTCTTCATTGAAATCAATGGAATTCCTTACTGTAGAAGTGGGGATTATGCGATTAAAACACCCGACGGGGAATTTATTTTTAAAGGAAGAATAGATAATCTGGTTAAATTACGAGGATTAAGAATTGAACCTAGTGAAATTGAATATAATATTAGTTGTTATCCAAATATAAAAGAAAATGTAGTTGTAATTAGAGAAATCAATAACGATAAGCATTTGTGTGCTTATTATACCATTGATGGGGAAGTTAATAAAAATTCTTTGAAAAAATATTTGGAGGACAAATTGGTTAATTATATGGTTCCAACAGCATTTATGCAAATTGATGAGCTTCCACGAACTCCAAATGGTAAAATTAACATTAAAGCATTGCCTGAACCAAAATTGGATTTTGAAAATGTTTCACCTGCAAATGATATCGAAAAAAAATTACTGGAAATGGTATTTGAATATGCATATGATGAAAATTTTGGTGTTACAGACAATTTATATTCTCTTGGATTTACTTCATTATCATTAATGAAATTTAATGCGAGCATTTCTGAAGTATTTAATATTAATTTAAATATCGTTGAATTATTGAATAATCCTACAATAAGATTTATCGCCAATTTAATTGATAGTAGTGAATCTGATGAAAAGTTAGATGAATTAATTAAATCTTCAAAAGACATTACTTATTATCCGTTAATGGATAATCAGTTGGGAGTATATTATGAATGCGTTCAAAATCCTGATGAACCGCAATATAATCTTCCATCCATTGTAAGGTTTGATAAATCAATTGATGCATTAAAATTAAAAGAAGCTATTATCAAAACAATTGATGCATATCCTTATCTTAAAACAAGAATTGTCAGCCATAATGGTCAGTTAATGCATAAACGTAATGATTCAATACTTGTTGATGAAATTCCTATTGTTGAAATAGATGAAATTTCTGATGAAGAAATTGAAAAAGAAAATGTTAAAAGATTTGAATTATTGCATAATCAGTTATTCAGAGCTAAAATCTATAAAACCAATGATGAAATAATTCTGTTTTTTGATATTCATCATATAATAACTGATGGTGAATCATCAGGTATGTTATTTAAAAACTTTGCTAATGCATATAATGGTGACAAAATAGAAAAAGAGGTCTTTAATGGTTATATCTGTTCTCTGATTGAAGAGGAGGAAAAAAATACTGAAAAATATGCTGACAGTGAAAAATATTTCCATGATTTATTAAAAGAAGATCTGGATTCAACCATTTTGACCCCAGATTTAAATGATGATGATGAATTTGGTGAATTAAAATCTTTTTCTAAAAATATTGATTCACAATCATTAAAAGAATTCTGTGCTGATAAAAGAATTTCACCAAACGTTTTATTCATGGCCAGTACAATATTAACATTAAATAAGTACACATTTAGTGATAAGACCTTATTAACAACCATTTTCAACGGAAGACTTAATTCCAATTATTATAATACACAAGCGTTTTTAGTTAAAACCTTGCCAATAGTCTCTATCAATGAAGATAGAAACATTTCTATCAGAAAATTCTTTAAACAGGTTGATGAAATTTGGAAAAATGGAATTAAACATTGTATTTATCCGTATATTAAAATCTCTGATGAATTTAATTTAAAACCTGAATTTTTATATACTTACAATGATCTTGAAAATAATAAAATCCAATTGAATAATAATGTGTACGAAATTAATCATTTGAATTCTCTTGAAACCGATTATAAAGTTAGTTTTAACGTTTATGAGAATGAAGGCAGTATGGAGTTGGATGTTTTATACAATGATGGATTGTACAGTGAAAATTATATTAAAACATTCTTAGAAAGCGTCATAAGTGTTTTAAATAAATTTATTAAATTCAGTTCTGAAGAATTGGATAATGTTCGCTTGAAAGAAATTTCTATTGTTGAAAGGGATATCCCTAATGTTGATGAGTTAGAATTTATTGATATTGGTGAAGCTCGCCTTAATAAGATTTTTGAAAAACAGTGTGAATTAAATAGTGACAAAATTATTTTAACGGCATCTGACGGGGAATTCACTTATAATGATTTAAATGAAAAAGCAAATCGTATTGCAAATGCTTTAATTAAAAAAGGTATTGAAATTGAAGATAAAGTCATGTTCATCTTAAAACGTAACAGTAATATTGTAGCTTCAATTTTCGGTATTTTAAAAGCAGGTGCTGCATTCATTCCTGTTGATTCAGAGTATCCTCAAGATCGTATTGAACATGTTTTATCCGACAATGAATCAAAATTTATCATATTTGATGATGTCGTTGATAGGGGCGATTTGGATTTATCTTCCTGTTCAGATAAACTCTTGGATATTAATGAATTATTAAAAGAGGAAAATACTTCTAATCCAGATGTTGATGTTTCTCCTGAAAATTTAGCATATCTTATTTATACTTCAGGTTCAACAGGTCTTCCAAAAGGAGTGATGATAGAACATAGAAACTTTGCCAATTATATCTATCCTCATCCAAGGAATACTTTTTGTCATGAACTAGTTTCAAATGCGGAAAATGAGAATTATAAAGTATTATCATTAGTTACTGTGGCATTTGACACATTTTTAGAGGAAATGCTTCTACCTATTTTAAATGGGGTTCCGGTGGTCTTTGCTGATGATATTCAGATTAAAAATCCATTGGAATTAATTCCTCTGATTGAAAAAACAAATGCTAATATTTTTGATGGTACTCCTTCAAGATTATTACAGTATCTTGAAATTGATGGGTTGAAAGAATGCATTGCTAAATTTAAATTGTTTGTTGTTGGTGGAGAAGCTTTTCCAAAACATTTATATGATACTCTCTCAAAAGTGTCTGACGGTAAAATAATTAATAGTTATGGACCAACAGAGACAACTGTAGCATGTAACGATAAATTAATCAATCAACCTAATGTTGTTTCTGTTGGAAAACCAGTACTTAATGTTTATGAAGAAATTATGGATATAGACTCCAATCCTTTACCTCCTCATGTTTTGGGAGAGTTATATGTTGCGGGTCATGGTGTTTCAAGAGCTTATCTCAACCGTCCTGAAAAAAATGCTGAAGTTTTCATGACTATCAACGGCATTAAATTTTATCGTACTGGAGATTTTGCTAAATGGAATGAAAACGGCGAAGTCGAAATTTTAGGAAGACTTGATGACCAAATTAAACTCAGGGGTTTGAGAATAGAAATTGGTGAAATTGAATCAGCTATTAAAGAATTTGAAGGCATTAAATCTCTTGCAGTTGTTGTGAAAAAGATTAAAGGCAATGACCACTTATGTGCATACTTTACTGTTTATGAGGAAATTAAAAACGATGGAAACGGATATTCTATTGATATTGACAATTTAAAAGAACATCTAAATTCAAAATTGACTTATTATATGGTTCCTACTGTTTATATGGAACTGGATGAAATGCCTCAAACATTGAATGGTAAAACTGATTTGAGGAATTTGCCCGAACCTGTTTTAATCACGGAATATGTTGCTCCTGAAAATGATATTGAAGCATTTTTTGCAGATGCATTTGCAGATATTTTATCTCTTGATAAAGTCGGAGTTACGGATAATTTCTTTGAAATAGGTGGAACTTCACTACTTGTAACTAAAATTACTCTGGCTGCTTTAAATAAAGGTTATGACATCAGTTATGGGGATGTTTTTGATAATCCTACTCCTCGTAAACTCACTAAATTTATTTTAACTGATGAAGATTCTGAAATTGCACGTAATGAAGAATCAGATTATGACTATTCTAAAATTAATGAGCTATTAAATGAAAATACCTTGGAAAATTTCATCAAATCAGAACAACATGATGATGATTTGGGTGATATTTTATTAACCGGGGCTACCGGATTTTTAGGCATCCATATTTTACGGGAGCTACTGGAAAATAATGAAGGCAATATTTACTGTTTAGTCAGATCCAAAAGTAATATCTCTGCCGAAGAAAGATTGAAATTTTTATTATACTATTATTTCTCAAATAACTACGAAGAGTTATTCAAGGATAGGATACATATTATTGACGGAGATATAACCAGATATGAAGATTTTGAAAAATTAAGTTCATACAGAATTGATACAATATTTAATTGTGCAGCTAATGTTAAACATTTCTCTTCCGGTACTGATATTGAAGATATCAATTACGGCGGAGTTTTAAATGGTTTAAAATTTGCCAAATTGAAAAATTCAAAATTTGTACAGATTTCAACATATAGTGTTGCCGGTGAAAGTATAAACAATTTCCCTCCGGAGGATTACCTGTTTAATGAAAGAGATTTATACATTGGACAAGGTACTGAAAATCAGTATGTTAGAAGTAAATTTTTAGCGGAAAGGGCTATTTTAGAATCAGCAATTGAAGATAATCTGTCTGTTAAAATCATGAGGGTTGGGAATTTAATGGCCAGAAGTGATGATGGTGAATTCCAAATTAATTTTATTTCAAACGGATTTGTTAACAGACTTAAGGCTTTTGTAACGCTTGGTAAAATGCCTTACTCTCTGCTAAGCAGTGATGATGAATTAAGTCCTATTGACGTTACTGCCAAATCTATTGTTGAACTATCCAAAACGCCTAAAGAATGTGTTGTTTTCCATCCATATCAACATCACACAATTTGTTTTGGAGATATAATTGATATTATTAAACCTTTAGGTCTTGAAATTGGTGCTGTTGAAGAGGAAGAGTTTGATGAATATTTAAATCAAGCTTTTAATGATAAGGATAAACAGGAGGGCATATCTGGTTTGATTACTTCAGCTGGGGGAGGAACCATGAAAAAAGTTTGGATTGGTGCTGAAAATGATTATACTATCCAAGTATTGTATAGATTAGGAGTTAAATGGCCAATTATTTCAGAAGAATACATTTATAAATTCATTGAATATTTAAATGATTTAGCTTTCTTTTAGTAATTGATAAAGGGATGTCAGAGAATGTATGAAAGGAGATATAATCTATTAAAAAGTAAGTTTAATGAGTTTTTATTGCCTAGTTTACTTACTACGATGGCAAATAATGTCTGTATATTTTCAGATGCATTAATAGTAAGTTTTTTAATAGGTTCTTTAAATTTAGCTGCAATTCAAGTTGTTATTCCCACTGTCTCATTCATAGATTTAATTTGTTGGGCTTTGGGATTTGGGGGCAGCATTCTAATGTCTTCCATGAAGGCAAAATATGATGATTTCAATAGTAATGTCTATTTTACGGTTTCAATGGTTAGTTTGGTGGCGATTGGAATTATCATTTCGATTTTGGGACTTATATTCATAGATCCTATTGTTGGCCTTTTATGTTCGGCTAATATGGAAGTCAGCTCCCAGTTATTTCCTCTCGTAAAGGATTTCTTTTCTTTAACTCTTGTCGGATTTCCTTTCATGTGTTATCTGCTGGGTATATCCTATTTTTCCCGTGCCGATGGGATGCCCAATTTGTCTTTAATCGCCATCATAATATCTAATGGGGTAAATATAGTCATGGACTTCGTTTATCTGCAGGTCTTTGGTATGAATATCGGTGGTGCGGCTCTTGCTACATTGACCGGACAAATTTTGGCATCAATATTTATTTCATATTATTTCTTCAGCGATAAACGTACTATTAAATTAGTATCACTTTCAAAAATTAAATTCAATCGGTTCATTGCCTATTTTAAGGATATTGTCATTACAGGTTTTCCTCCAGCTTCAATACAGCTTTTCATAACCTTGAAATTATTCATTATCAATTATCTGTCTCAAATTGTAATGGGTAGTGTGGGGCTTGTGGCATTCAGCGTATGCGATAATTCTTCGATTTTGATTTACATGTTTGCAATTGGAATAAGCCAGTCAATGTCTCCGATTATATCAGTATATTATCAGGAAGAGGATTACAACAGCGTCGGATACACCATAAGGCGGGCCATCAAATTGGGTATCATTTCCGGGGCAGTCATGATGGCGATATTTATGTTTTGTCCTCAAGCCATACTGTTCCTTTTCAGCATTAATGACCCTGCATATGTCCCTGTTGTAACCGATGCTATAAGATTATTTTCATTAAGTTTCATAGGGCTGGTTACCTGCTTTATAATGATTTATTATGCAGAATCCATCCAAAGGGAGAAATATTCATTAGTTATTGCCATTATTGAAGGTTTGATTTTTCCGGTGGGTGGTGCAATACTGCTCATTCCTTTAATAGGATTTAATGGTATTTTAATTGCATTTTTAATTGCGGAGATTGCTACAATAATATTCATGTTTGCTTACTCCAAATATATTGAAAGAAAAAGTAACGGAGAATATTCGGGTTTCTTTTTACTTAAAAAACAGGATGAAGATAATATACTGGATTTATCAGTAAATGCCAACATAAATGAAATTGCAGATTTAGCTTCACAGGTTCTGGATTATTTAAAATCAATGAAAGTTTCTGATTTGACTTCAGTAAAAGTATCTTTAGCTATTGAAGAAATGCTGGCAAATATTGTTAAATCTAATGGTGATGTTGGAACAATAGATATTTTAATCAAAATTCAAAGTGAGCAAATTTTAATTTCGATTAAAGATCAGGGTGTTGAATTTAACCCTACTGCTGAAAAAGATGGATGTGAGTATGATCATATTAAAATTTTATTGAGTATTGC
>CACXWH010000049.1 GCA_902771225.1 uncultured Methanobrevibacter sp.
ATGCTACTAAAACTTCACATTTTACTTAAACTAATATATGAACAGACACCTATATAAAGATTTCCGACTGCAAGTACTTACTTACATCACCAAATACAATAAAAACAAACAATAAAACCAACAAACACCAAAAAAGAAAAAAATAAAACTTTAAATCAGAAATAAAAATATTGTATTGTAAAAATGCATAAGATCTCTGGAAAAAAAATCCAGAGTATTATGCACGAACTTATATGAATAAAAATATTTTAAACAATAGTAGGTCAAAAGTCATTAGGCTAAAATAAAAATTTTGGGGGGGGGGAATATACGCCTAATGAACTAATAAACCAAAAGGGGGATAAATTATCTATTATTATATATTATGAGTAGTAGAATGCTACTAAAACTTCACATTTTACTTAAACTAATATATGAACAGACACCTATATAAAGATTTCCGACTGCAAGTACTTACTTACATCACCAAATACAAAAAAGAAGAAAATAATACTTTAAACCAGAAATGAAATACAGTCATGAAAAATTAAAGTAAAATTATTTTTTAAATCAAATGCATAAGATCTCTGGAAAAAAAATCCAGAGACTTGTGCACGAACTTATATGAATAAAAAGATTTTAAGTGTTTTTTTAGAAAAAAAACACTTAATTATATTATGGGAGAAACATAAATGGTCAAATAATATTGGGCTTTTAAATGGGGGGAAAATATATGCCCAATAAAACTTTTGACCTAAATCGAATAGTAAAAAGTCCTGAGACTTCAACTAAAATGGGGGGGGGGATAAATTATCTATATTATATATTATGAGTAGTAGAATGCTACTAAAACTTCGCATTTTACTTAAACTAATATATGAACAGACACATATATAAAGATTTCCGACTGCAAGTACTTACTTACATCACCAAATAGAATAAATAAAGCAATTAATTCTAAAAACGTGAAAAATCAAATAATAAAACATTTTAAAACAAAAACTAAAAAGGAGGTGTGTTTAAAAACTGGATGAAATTTTTAAAAAAAAACATACTTGGAGTTTTATTAAAAATCAGAACATAATACTCATACAACGTTTGGATTTGTTTTAATTCTAATTAACACGAATGGAATAGCTAAAAGCATCATAATAATTGATCCCATGAAAATATACATTATATTTATAGTATCTATAATTATACCACCAATCATCGTCCCGATAAATATTGATAAATTACACATTAATAAAAATAGACCATTTGCAAACTCAGGAGCTTCCCTAACAGATGATGTAACCCAATACTGTGAGATAGTACATGCAGAACCGTCAAATATTCCAAAAATCAATAATATAAGAAATTCAAAAAATGGAATTTTAACAAATAGCCCCAATATAAATGTTGTAATCGCAAAACCTACAGGATAGAAAAGTACAGTATAATTAGCATTTTTTTGAATCAAATAGCCGCTTAAAGTGGTTCCAAATAAAGCAGATAACCCCATTAGAAACAAGGTTATAAATAACATTTCACCATTTATTTGAGTTACTTCAGATAAATAAGTTGGAATATAATTATAAGTAATACTAATACCCACAATCATGAAAAAAACATATATGATTGAAAATAAAAATAATTTAGACTTAGCATGGCTAATTTGAACAAATATCGGTTCTTTATTTCCTTCAAAATTAGGAATAAATATTATTGTTAAGATTAAAGAAAATACATTAATCAGACAGAACCATAAGATAGTCATTTGATACCCATAATTAAAACCTAAATAAGAAGTAATTGAAAGACCCAAAATACTTCCAGCTGAAATACCCAAAACAACCCTATTTGTATTTTCTGGATCGATTTTACCAACAATGGTTAAAGCAGAACTAACCGCAATTGGATATGAAAATGCAGGAATTATTCTAAAAATTAATCCAATATAATAGTCAGTGATAAAAAATTCAATCAAATTACATATTATGGTAACTAACAGTATAGCCATTATAATTTTCTTTTTCTCAAATTTTGAAAAAAGTGCTGGTGTAATTAAACTTGAAAATCCCAAAACTCCGGCAAATATGCTTGCATACAAGCTTGCATAGTAAATTGAAACATTAAAGTAGATTTGGATAACTGAAATAATTCCAACTAAACTTAATAGAGTAGACAATGAGAAACATACAAAAGATAATGACCACACGATTTTATTTACCATATTAATATTTTAATAATATGTTATTATAAATCTTATGTAGATTTTATATCATATTTATTTTAAATATAATATATATACATAAAAAATATATAAAATTAACATGGCAACCATTAATCTTTCTGAAAAAAACTTAATAATAATTATAACAGCTCTAGCACAATTAATCCAACAACTTATTGCAAATATGACTGTTGTAGCACTCCCAAATATGCTTATAGATTTGAATTTAACTGCAGATAGTATAATATGGGTTAATTTAATTTATTTAGCCGTATTTGTGGCTTTTGCTTTACCTTTTACCAATTTAATTTCACAGATCGGGGTAAAAAAGTCTATTTCTTTCAGCATTATTATTTTGTTAATTTCAATTATAATAACTGTATTTTCTATTAATGACTATATGCTTTTTTTATCCAGATTTATTCAAGGAATAAGTACTGCAGCATTGTCTATTAGCCTGTATATAATGCTTGTTGAAGGATTATCTGATGAGGATTTGGGTGTGGGTTTAGGTATTGTTTCAGCTTCAGGATATTTTGGAATGCTGATAGCACCATCATTTATGGGGTTCATAATATTATTTAGCAACTGGAGAAGTGCATTTTTATTATTAATTCCAATTTTAATTATTCTTTTAATTGCATTACAAAGAATTAAAAAAGAGTGGATTATTGAGAAGGGGAATGACATTAATTATGTTGGTTCTTTATTATATATCGCCATAATGTTTTTATTTACATTAGGACTTACAACTTTAGATGAATACGGCATAATGCCTTTAATTATTAGTATTGTTTTATTAATAATTTTTGTTAAGTATGAAATATCCCATCCTAATCCGATTTATGATTTTAAATTATTAAAAAATATCAAATATCTGATTGGTAATTATGCCGCAATGGTTACTTATTTCACTACAACTATCGCCATTACTGCATTAACATTTCACTTGCGATATGTTTTGGACTATGAAGAATATTTTATAGGTTTAATACTTATGATTTCACCAATTATTATGATAGGACTATCTGGTCTTTCGGGAAAACTTTCAAATAAAATAGATCCCCGCACAATATCCGGCATTGCAATGATGTTTATATGTATTTCAATGGTATTCTTCTTCTTTTTGGATTTCATTACATTAGAAATGATTTATTTAGCATGTGTTTTACAGGGCATAGGTAATGGATTATTCTCAGCTCCAAATAATAAATACGTTTTAACATTAGTGGATGAGAAAGATTTGCCGGATGCAAGTTCATTTTTATCATCAAGTAAAGAATTTGGAAAAATTTTAAGTTACAGTATTTACGCATTGATACTTTCAATTTTCATCGATAAACAACCTTTAACTCTAAAATATCTAAATCCACTAATAATTAAATCAACTGAGATTATGATGTTTATTAATATATTAATCGCATTATCTGCTACAATTTTACTATTTTACAGTAAATACAAATATGAAAAAGGAGGTAATGAAAAAATAATTGCTTTAATGGAATCTCTTAAGCCAAATTGGTTTAAAAAAAGAGGATTTTAATCTGATTTTAAAAAATACTTTTTAAAGAAAAAAACTTCCTAAAGAAAATGATAATAAGTATTGAAAACTTTAAAAAGAATGAAAAAAGATTCTGAGCAATCTTTTTTTCTGAATTTTATTTTTTTAAATTTAAATCATGTTTTTACAAATCATAATGAATATTATGTAATTTATACAAACAAACTGAGCTGCTTGATGGGAATGCATAAATCATGTAATCAAGTTCTTCCAGGGTGATTTTCTTATTAATAATGAATGCAAACATATTAGCTACATTTTCTGCATCAGCCGCGTAAATTTCAGCACCTAATATTTGCAGATTTTTATCAACAATAACTTTAGCCTCAGCTGTCAAGTCATTTTTAAGTATTAAGGAATATGAATTACCATATCTAATAGTATGAACATCATATTCATCACTTTTATCTGCAACATATGCGGGAACACCAACAGTTGCAATCCTTGGAATTGTATATGCAACAGCCGGAATCGCAGGATATGTTATTTCATCAGCTTCACCCAATAATTCTTTTGCAAGATATTTGGAATGATGAATAGCAACAGTTACTAGCTTGGCAATTCCAGTATCAGCAACATCACCTGAAGCATATATATTAGGAACCTCAGTTTGTAAGTGGCCATTAACCTTAATTCCCTGTTTGGTATAAGATAAACCTACATTTTCAAGACCGATATCCTCTACATTAGCTGTTCTACCGATAGCTGAAATTACATAGTCTCCTGTCAAAGTTAAACCGCTTTCACATTTTACAGTAAAACCGTCTTCATATGCTTTATTATCAATTTTAGCTTCAGGATCCCTCAGGTTTTTATCTGAATTTTGTGCACTGGTAACATTTAAAACTTTAGCTTCAGGATTATCAATTTCTATATTATTAATTATTTCTTCAACACTTTCATTGAAATGGAAGCGAATATTTTTTTCCTTTAAAATTTCAATTACCCTTTGAACATAAGGCTGGTGGAAAAATTTTAATGCCATATTGCCTCTAATAATAACATCGGCAGTAAGGCCTGCTTCAGCAAGTATTGAAGCAAATTCCATGCCCACAAAACCAGCACCTATAATAATTGCATGTTTTGGAAGTTCTTCAATATCCAAAAAGTCATTGCTGTCATGCAAATATTGGCTGCCTTTAATATCAGGAATAATGGGTTTTAAGCCTGTACATATTACTATTTTATCTGTAGTGAACTGTTTTTCGCCTACCTGTACGGTATGTTCATCAATAATAATTCCTTTGCCGTGGGCTACATCCAAATCATATTCATCAAATTTACCATCTAAAAAGACAGACATTCCGGCAATACGTTTTCTTTTAAATTTCATTAAGCTAGGCCAGTCGACTTCAAAATCACCTGATTTTCCAACACCTTCAAAGTTATCTGTTAAGGCTTTAATTTCATATGGTGCATCCAGTATGGCTTTTGAGTTACATCCTCTGTTTGCACATGTTCCTCCGTATAAACCTTCTTCTATGATTAATACCTTAAGGCCTTTTTTTCTTAAAAATCTTCCGCCTTGCCAGGCCGCATTTCCACTTCCAATATAAATAATATCATAATCCATGATTTTACCTCTTGTTTTAATATATATTTTTAAAAATATAAAAAGGTCATTATTACAATGAAATGAAAATGAAATTGCTCTCATTATTTTAAAGGAATGCTTAATTAAATAACATTTCATGAAAAAATATGTTTATTTTATTAAAGAATATTATATTTTAATGGAAGTTATATTATTAATAGTATAATTTAAAATAGTTAATGTAGATATAATTAACTAAGTTGATTAAAATGGATAATAATAAAGACTACTTATATGTGGATTCTTCTAAAGATTCTCAGCAGACAAAATTTAAAGTTTCAAAAACATCAAAAATTGAATATCTGATTAATGAAAAAAAATACTCAAAGGCATTAACATTAATAGATGAAAGTCTTAAAAATGACAGCGATCAGTATTACTATTTTAAAGCGATAATCTATGATAAACAGGAAGATTACGAAAAATCAATAAACTTTTTTAATAAGATAAAAAATCAAAGTTGTGAAATTAAATTATTAAAATCAAAAGTTTTATATAAATGGGCTAAAATTAGTTATTTTCCGGCTCTAGAATATGAAAAGGCTCTTGAACTGATTAATGAAGCTTTAGATACAATACCTAAAAATCAAGACCCTTCAGAATATTATTTTTTAAAAGGTGAGATTTTAGAAGCTTTAAAAGATTTTATTGGAGCCAAAAAAGCATATTTGATAGCCTATAAAGAATTTGAAAAATTAAAAGAATTTGAAAAACAGATTGAATATTTAAAAAATACCGATGATATCTTAATAAACATAACCGGAGGATATTATTACAATTTCACACCAACAAACGGAATGATTGTTAACCTAGTAAAAGAACCTGAAAATGAACATGACAGTGATGCAATAGCTGTTTATTTAGATAAAGAAAAAATAGGATATGTTGCAAATAGTGAATACACCCTTATGGATAAAGTAAAGAGCGCATCAAAACTAAAAAATCAAATTTCAGATAATACATCAGCGGAAATATTATTTGTCTATTTGGATGAATACACGATTGCAAGAATTATCTTCTAACCACGACATTTGTAAAAATTAAAAACAAACACATCAAAATCAAGAATACAGGATTTCCTGCACTTTTTAATATAGGCACTTCATTTTTAATGTTGTCATGATTTTCATATATATTTTCATAATCCAATACATCCATCTCTTCTTCTTCATAATCTTTAATATTTAGATTTTTTGTATCTGATGTTATCCATGCCTTATTAACTTTTTCACCTGAAGTAATTGCTTTGCATGTGATATGCAAATAAACAGGACCATCTTCAGATTTTAAATCACCGATATCCCAAATACCTGTTTGAGGATCAAATACTCCTTTAGTTGAACTATGGTATAAATACTGTAAACCTTCTGGCAATTGGTTATATACTTTTGTATTTTTAGCTATATGCGGACCTAAATTATCTGCAGTTAAAGTCCAAGTAACCAACTCGCCCACATAAACATTTTCAGTATCGGCATCATTATCTATCATTAAAAAAGCACCAGACAATTCATTTTGTGAAGACAGAACATTAGAATCCTGTGCAGCTGTTATTTCTACATCATTAGATTCAAGTGTTTGACTTTCATTTAAATCACTAGCACTTACTGCACTTAATGATAAAAAAGCAAATAGTAAAAATAAAGAAATAAAAATTCTTTTATTCATATTTATCATTATAAAATTCATCATATATAATATTTTTTAAATAGAATACCTTATTAAGAGCAATATCGGATTATTCTTCGAAAAATTTAAGATATAAATCTTAATATTCTTTTAAAACCTCAAGTAAATTTTCTATTATATAATCTACTTCTTCATCAGTTAATGTGGAATAGAGAGGTAATGATATTTCATTTTTAAATAAGTTATATGCATTAGGATAATCGCTAATATCAAAGCCTAAATTTTTATAAGCAGTTAATAACGGTAAAGGTTTATAATGAACATTAGTACTAACTCCACGTTCACCCATTTTTAGTATAATTTCATTTCTCTCTTCTGGGCCAATATCATTAATTCTAATCAAATATAAATGTCCTGATGATTTTGAATTTTCAGTTATATGCTTTTGTAACAATATCGGATAATCTTTAAATGCATCATTATATTTTTCAATGATTTCAAGCCTTCTTTTTAAAAGAGAATCATAACGGTTTAACTGTACAAGACCAATACTTGCCTGTATATCAGTCATATTACATTTATAACCCGGAATTAAAATATCATATTCCCATGATCCATTAGTTTTATGAAATGCATCTTTGGTTTGACCATGCAATGAGTAAATTTGATATTCTTTATATAAATCTTCATTATCCATGCCTGGATGGTTTTTCCAAGTTACGGCACCGCCTTCAGCAGTAGTTAAATTTTTAACTGCATGGAATGAAAAACAGGTAAAATCAGCAAATGTTCCTGCTTTTTTATTATTTTTAATAGCTCCAAAACCATGAGCGCAGTCTGATACAACAATGATTCTATTAAAAATCTCTTGCAATTCGGAATTTGGAGTAAATAATTCTTTTTTGCTTTCAACTATTTCAAAGATAGTATCATAATCACATAAGATTCCAGCAATGTCAACAGGAATAATAACTTTAGTTTTTTCGTTAATGGCCTCTGCAACCAATTCATAGTCCATTTCTTCGCAATTTTTTTGACTGTCAATCAATATGGGAGTTGCTCCGACATGACAAACTGCACTGCAAGTTGCAGTATAAGTATATGCAGGCAATATTACTTCATCACCTTCTCCAATACCCAATACTCTTAAGGTCATTTCAAGTGAAGCAGTGGCTGAGCTTAAACAAACAGTTTTATTGCTATTACAATATTCAGTTATATTGCTTTCGAATTTTTTGGTTTTAGGGCCAGTAGTAATCCATCCTGATTTCAACGTATCCATAACTTCATCAATTTCATCTTGAGTAATATCTGGGGGTGAAAATGGTATATTCATTTTTTAAACCTCAATTTTATCCATTTTAATTAAAATTTCTTTAATTTCCTCTTTGGACAAATGATCTATCTCATTAGAGTTATAAACAAAGTCTTCATGGTCTTCATTTAATTCATCACGAATAATAAATAAATCTCCATTGTCATAAACCTTCAGTATTTCATCGGGAGTGATTAATTCTTCATATAACTGTTCACCCGGTCTTTTACCTATGATTTCAACTTCTATGTCATCTTTATCATATCCATATTGAGGAGCATAATATTCAACCATAGCATCAACAAGATCAGATAGCTTAAATGCAGGCATTTTCAAAATAAATATTTCACCGCCTTTTGACAGGAATCCTGCCTGTAAAATAAGTTTAGCAGCTTGTTGAATACTCATTATAAATCTAGTCATATCTTCATCAGTGAGGGTAATTGGTCCACCATGCATCAATTGATTTTTAAATAGCGGAATTACAGATCCTCTGGAATTTAATACATTTCCAAATCTCACACATGAGAATTTGGTTCCATATTCATCACTATTAATATTAGATGCTATCATTAATCTTTCTGCTAAAAATTTAGTAGCGCCCATTACATTAGATGGGTTAACTGCCTTATCTGTACTTATTAAAATTACTTTTTTTACATCAGACAATATTGCCATATCAATAACATTTTGAGTTCCCAAAACATTTGTTTTAACAGCATCAAGAGGATTATATTCACATAAAGGAACATGTTTATATGCAGCAGCATGAAAAACTATATCAATATCCTTAAAAACAGTTTTTAAACGTTGATCATCTTTAATATCGCCGATATAAATCTTGACTTTACTGGAATTTAACTCATTGTCTAAATTAAACAATTCTGTTTCATTATTATCCAAAACCCTTATAGATTCAATGTCATATTTTATTAGTTCCCTAACGATTTTTTTACCAATAGACCCGGAACCGCCAGTTACAAGGATTTTTTTGCCTTTATAATAATCATTAAACATTTTTAATCCTCATCATAACTTAATAATGATAAAGCTATTTTTTTATACCCTCAACAATCCGATATAAACTAACAATAAAAATTAATTGTATATATTATTTATAATTTTAATATATAAAAATATTACCTTTATTTATTTAATAAATTCCATGATTTTTTTATTAATTATTCAATTTTGGAAATCAAAATATAAACAGGAAATATGTAAAAATAAAAAATTTATAAATTATATACATTTCAGATAACTACAATTAACAATTTTTTCAATTTATTTCTTATAAGTTATAATAAAAAAAATATTGCAACTAAACAAAGGCATAATATTTAGTTGCAAATGAAATGATTAGTGTAGCCATAAATGCCACCATTAAAATAACCGCATACTTATCAAACTTATCCTTATCTATCGGATTTTTCTTAATCCAAACAGCTACAGGCAATAAAGCAAATAAAGGAATGAAATATCTTGTACTGATACCCAGATTATTATAACCAACACTTGCCCATGTTAATAATTGGATAAAGCAAGTTCCAACATAAACAACAAGAATAATAAATGCAGAGCCTAATCTTGTTTTTAACTCAAATTCCACATTTCTAGGATAAGCAAGTAAAGTCAAAGCCAAATATACTACTATTGAAAAAGTAACCAAATAGTATTTATCAATATAATGACTAAACTGAAGAGCACCAAAGAAATTAAATACTCCCACCAGTATAACAGGTAAATCTAAGAAAAATATATTGTAGAAAAATTTAGAAATACTGGCTGGATGACTTAAAACATAATTAAGCTGCATTGTAGAATTAATAAGATTACGGGATGATCTCCAAGAATGCAATAATTTTGGAGCAGAATACCTACTCCACATTAGTCCAATAACAGAAACTATGATAATAGCAATAATTATAGTTAAATAAACATTTTTCCTATCCATTTTAAAGTTTTTAGATGGAACAAAGAATAATAAGAAAACAAATGCCAAATAAGGTAACTTACAAAGACCTAAAAGTAGACAGATAATGGCAAAAATTCCTATATCCTTTTGTGATAAAGAATCCTTAGGCGATTTGCACATATAAACAAAATAAGAAACAACAAGAAGACCTAAACAAATAATCATAGAATCAATACTAATCGATGCAGCCTGATATATAGATATTGGAATACAGGCAACAGCAAGCAAAGGAATTTTTAAAACCGGAATTTTACGAACAGCAAGAGAAATTACACCAGCATAAAATAAAAGATTACAAATTCTTGCAAGCCACATCAACCAAATAACATTCAAATCAAAAAATTTAGCTAAAAATATACCAATAGCCTGAGGAAGATAACCGAAAAATGGATTTTGCTCAAATGCTGAATCAATAATATGATGGGTGAAATTGATTTTATCCGTATCATGGGTTGTATCAAAAACCGTCAATCCCAAATTCTTTGAGAAGAAATTCAGAGCACTTATGGATTCATATCCTACACCCGAATTTTTAACACTGCTTATTCTCTCTCCTTCTGTATGATTAAACAATGCATCAACACCCTTATCCTCCCCAGTCCAATGAGGAATAATAACACCCTGGGAGGTTATTTCTGCCCTTGCAAGATGCTCAGTTTCATCACTGACATCACAGATAGGAACAATCAATGCACAAACAATACCAAAACATAAAATTACAACAAATGCAAATTTATAAAGCTCTTCATCCTTATTATGCAAAAAATAAAAAAGGATGCAGAAAATACCCAAAACAGCTACTAAAACAAATGTTAAAATAAGAAATTCCGGACGAATAAAATTCTTTTGATTCGCAGTAGATAACCCTAGAATAAAAATTAAAACAATATAAATGAGACAATACTTCTTTGATTTGAATAGCATATTTTTATAATCTTTCAATGTTGCATTTAAGTCAAAAGAAACAGCCATATTTTTTCCCCTTATTAAAAATTTTTATCTCATATTTATTTTATTCTTTTAAATATTTAAATTTAAATGTTATATTATTTAAACATAAAAAAAGCTTCAATAATATTTAGTCGTAAATGCCAAGATTAATGCCGCCATAAACGCAATGATAAAAATCATCGAATAATTATTAAATTTAGATTTATCCCAATTAAAATCTTTAAAATTAAATATTATAGGGAATAATGCAAATAATGGAACAAAATATCTTGTATTAATACCTAAATTAGTATATCCAACACTTGCCCATGTTAATAATTGAATAAAACAAGTTCCAACATAGACTATCAGCAACACCAATAATGAACCGATTCTAGTTTTTAAACTAAACTTATTTTTTTCAGGATAAAAGATTAAAATAAGCGTTAAAAACAACAATATCAGAGCTACAATAAGATAATATCTATCTGAATAATGATAAGCAGATGCTGCATAAAAGAAATTGAAAACTCCATACATCATACTCCCCAAATCTATTGTAAAAATTTGAGTTAAAAAATTTTTTACAAAAACGGGATGATGCATCATATAATCAATTTGAGCAGAGGAATTCATATAATTAAGTTTAGATCTCCATGAATGCATTAATGCAGGAGTTGAATATCTACTCCATAACACTCCAATTATACTGACAATAGATATCGAAGATAAATAACTTAAAATAACATTTGAAAAATTAAAATTCCTTCTAGGAACAATTAATAATAAAAATATAAATGCAAGATAAGTTAACTTACAAAGTCCCAGCAATAAACAGATTAGAGAAAATACAATAATATCTTTTATTTCAAGAGACTTTTCTTTCGATTGAACCATATAAAGAAAATAAGCTATAGCAAGAATACCCAATCCAATTATCATTGAATCAATACTGATGGATGCCGCTTGATAAATCGCAATTGGAATGCACGAAACGGCAAGCAAAGGCATTTTAAAGATAGGTGTTTTTCGAATGGCCAGAGAAATTAAGGCAGCATAACAAATTAAGTTAGAAATTCTTCCAAGCCATAATATCCATATTACATTCAAATCCAATAATTTAGCTATAACAATACCGATAGCCTGAGGAAGATAACCAAAAAAAGGATTCTGTTCAAAAGCAGATCCGTCAATAAAAGGAGTATAATCAATTTTATCCGTGTCTCCACTTACTTCAAAGACTGTTTTTCCACGATTATCACTGAAAAATAACATGCTTTTAATAGTTTTAAAACCAACACCATCATTTAGAGCACGACTATACTTGCCCTCATCCGTGTGATTGTATAGTCTATCGATTCCTGAATCACCACCATTCCAAACTGGAACAAGAACACCCTGAGATGTGATTTCTGCCCTTGTAAGATGTTCCGATTCATCACTGACATCACAGATAGGAACAATCAGCGCACAAAAAATACCAAAACATAAAATTACAACAAAAGCCACCTTATGCAGTTCATTCTCATCATTATGTGAGAAATAAAAAAGAATGCAGAAAATGCCTAAAACAGCAACAAGAATAAAAATAATTATTTCAAAAGTAGGATTTTGAAAATTTGCATTGGACAAGGTTGATATGCCCATTACACTAATCAGTATCAAATATATTAAGAAATATTTTTTTGAATTTAAAAAAATATCCTTATACTCTTGAAAGTCCATGCTAAAACCGAGAATTTAGTCATCTTTTTTATTTAACCTAACTAATGTTAAATGATTTTCAAGTTGTGCATCATTCTGTCTTTTAATAACATGTAAAATAGCACCAGTGAAAAATGTTAAAGCAGCAACAATAACAACAGTTGAAATAACAATTAATGTAGGTATTCTTAAAACATATCCTGAGCTAAAATATTTAAATAAAATTGGGAAGAAATAAATTGCTGCAATAATCAAAAGAATTAAGGATGCAGTTGTAAAGAAAAATAATGGTCGTTGATTACGAACCAATGTGAAAATCATTCTTAATACTTTATATCCATCCCTATAAGTATTTAATTTAGATTCACTTCCTTCAACACGATCACGATAATCAATAGGAATTTCTTCAATTGAAAAATTATTCATCAATGCAAAAACACTCATTTCAGTTTCTATTTCAAATTCTTTAGATATAATTGGAAATGATTTTACAAAATCAAAACTAAATGCCCTCATTCCAGTCATGATATCTTTCAAATCACTTGAAAAGAATACATTAATTAACCATCTAACCATTTTATTACCGACATTATGGAAAGGACGATCATTTTCCTCGAAATATGTGGATGACAACCTGTCTCCAATAACCATATCCACATTTTTCTCCAAAACAAGTTTTTCAAATTCCAAAGCTGATTCTGCAGGATAAGTATCATCACCATCAACCATAATATAACAATCAGCATTAATATCTCTAAACATTGACCTTACAACGTTTCCTTTTCCTTGTTTATATTCATATCTTACAATAGCCCCATTATCTTTAGCTATCTGATCAGAACCATCAGTTGAATTGTTATCATAAACATATATATCCGCATGTGGCATTAATCTTTTGAAATCACAAACAACTTTTTCAATAGTTGCTGACTCATTATAACAAGGAATTAAAATTGCAGTTTTCATAATTACACATTATAATTTTGATTACTAAATAATATCTTTTTTAACTTATTTAAAACTATGTTTAGAATATCCAATAATACTTAGTTGAAAAAGAAATAATCATTAATGCTAAAAAGGATACTATCAAAACAATTGCATACTTATCATAAGTCTTTTTGTCAATAGGATTATAATCAATCCAAAGGGCAATAGGGATTAAAGCAAGTAAAGGAATGAAATATCTTATGCTTAAACCTAAATTAAATCTGCCAATGAATGCCCAAGTTAATAATTGAATAAAACATGTTGAGACATATATCACAAGAATCATAGCAAATGAACCTAATCTTGTCTTTAACTCAAACTTAATCTTTTGTGGATAAGCAAGCAAAGTCACTGCTAAAAATGAAAGTACGGAAAGAGTTATGATAATATACTTGTCAATATAATGGTCAATTACTTGACGAGCACCAAAGAAACTGAATACTCCATTAGCCAAATGTCTTAAATCTCTAGTAAATATAATTTTAAAGAAATCTAAAGTATGTTTAGGATTATTTTTTAAATATTCGATCTGTAAAGTTGAATTAACTAAATTACGTGACCCTCTCCATGAATGCAATAATGTAGGAGTTGAATATCTGCTCCATAAAAGTCCGATAACGGCCGCTGCAATAAATGAAACGAATATAATCGGAAGAACACTTTTCGTTTCTTTTTCATAATTTTTAAATGGAACTAATAATAATAAAAATATGAATGCGAGATAAGTTAACTTACAAAGGCCTAAAAGTATACAGATTACAGTAAATATGGCTATTTCTTTAACCGTTATGGATTTTTCCTTGGCATAGCACATATAAATAAAATATGAAATTGCAAGAAGTCCCAAAGAGATAATCATACAGTCAATACTGACCGAAGCAGCCTGATAAATACAAATAGGAATACATGCAATTACAAGCAAAGGAAGCTTTAAAACAGGAGTCTTTTTAATAGCAAATGAAATGACACCGGCATAAAATAAAAGATTGCAAATTCTTGCAAGCCACAACATCCAAATTACATTCAAATCCAGAAATTTAGCTATCACAATACCCAAAGCCTGAGGCAGATAACCAAAAAACGGGTTCTGTTCAAATGCGGATTCCGTAAGATATAATGTGTGATTAATCTTATCCGTATCATCATCTGTTTCAAATACTGTAAAACCCAAATTTTTCGAGAAAAATTTCGTCGAGTTTATTGTATAAAATCCTGCACCGTCATTACGTTCGGTACTGTATGTTTGTCCTCCAGTACGGTTGAATAATCCACTAACCCCTAAATCTTCACCTGTCCAGTGAGGAATAAGAATACCTCTGGATGTAATTTCAGCCCGAGTAAAATGTTCAGTTTCATCACTGACATCACAGATAGGTACAATTAAAGCACAGACAATACCAAAACATAAAATTATAACAAATCCAACTTTGTAAAGTTCTTCATCACTATCATGTAAAAAGTAAAAAACAATGCAAAAAATACCTAAAATAGCCACTAGAATAAATGTCAATATTACAAATTGGGGATGTATAAAATTTTTTTTATTAATTGTTGATAAACCCAGCACGAAAATTAAAACCAGATAAATTAACCAATATTTTTTTGATTTAAAAAGCATATCTTTATACTCATTAAATATATTCTTTAAATCAAAATTATTCAAAAAATCCATTTTAAACCCCTAATTAATATTCTATATTTAATATGTCATTAGAGATATTTATCATTATTGATGAATATTGACTTTTGTAAAAAATACAGAAAGACCCAAAACAACAAACGTAATAATTAAATCAACAATTAGTTCAAAAAGTGTTGCATCAGAAAATAGATTAATAATACCATAAATCCAGATAACAATTATAATAATCGGAAGCACATATTTAATGGCGAATTTCCATTTTTTTCCAACTTTGAATGTGGAATATTCATTTAAGACAGGTATCACCTTATCCAAACCATAAAACCATCCAAAAATTATTGATTGAACACCAATCAGTATCAATATCGCAAATTCATTTAGAAATAAATCAACTAGTTCAAGCAAATAACTTCCAATACTTGTTGCAAAAAGCAATGAGAATATGCAGGCAACACAAGCCAATATCGTTACTCCCTTTTTACGTGACAAATTAAACTTTGATATAATAGATGAAAGCAACGGTTCGAATAAAGCGAATGAAGATGTAAATCCCGCAAATAATATTGATAAAAACAATAATGGGGCTAAAACAAGTCCTACCGGACCCATTACATTGAAAATCTGTGGAAAAACAACAAATATTAAACTAGGACCGCTTGTGATTAATTCATTAATTGGAACGGATGACATTAAAGACATGTATCCAAGAATCGAAAAAACCCCCAAGGCAACGAAAATTTCATAAAAAGAATTGGATGCAACAACAATTAACACATGATCTATCAATTTTGTATTTTCAGACAGATAAGAGGCATATGTATATACCATTGCCTGACCTATGCTTAACGTGAAGATAATTTGTGCAAAAGCAGCTAACCAGACCCTAATATCATATAATGCATTCCAATTTGGAGTAAAAAGTGTACTTATTCCCGAAAAAGATCCAGGTAAAGAAAATGAATACAAGAAAATAATAATTATTAATATGAATAGTAAAGGCATTAAAACCTTTGAAATCATACCAATTCCAGAATTAACCTCATGATTTCATACAAACCAAAAAACAGCCCATAATAGAATAACAGAAATAAAAGTAGGTATTATAATACTTACGGAAGATGTTAAATTTGAACTTCCACCAACATTATTAACAAAAAATGAAGTGGTATCGCTACCCCATGCAGATGTAAAACTACTTATGAAATAAATTAAATCCCATGCTAAAATAACCATATAATAAATAACAACTATGAAAACAAATAAAACTAGCATCCAAGCTATTACTTCAAATTCCGGTCTTATATCATGCATTAATTTGGAAAAACTTTTCTTTAAGCTAAAGCCCAGACCATATTCCAAAATCAGAAATGGAATACCCATGACAAATATTGCAATGAAATAAGGAATAAAAAAGGATCCGCCACCATTGGAATACAATACATAACTGAAACGCCATATATTACCAATTCCAATTGTCAATCCAATCATTGCCATAATGAATGTGTAAATTGAATTCCATTGAGAATTATTTTTCATTGCTTTTACTTTGTTCAACAATGACTATATAATTAATTATCGGTGATTCACTTTTAAGCAAATTTCATGCATATATATTTTAACTTTATTGTGCAAGAATTCTCCGGCTTCTTTAAGCCGGTGATGAATTGCACATTTAGTGGGTTAGTGTCTATATTTTTTTTATGTGGATGGGGTGATGCGATTACTTGTCAAATGCTCTCGGATAAATGCCATATAATATGTAGGTTTATAATATGTAATA
>CACXWH010000050.1 GCA_902771225.1 uncultured Methanobrevibacter sp.
TAGCCTTATAAACATCACGGTCGCAGTTAGTTCCAGGGAATCTTATAATTCCAATTGCCATTTTATCACTTTATGAATAAATTTTAGTTTTTAAATTGTTCTTTGCTTTAAGATTATTTCAATCATTCCATCTATTCGCATCCGCATCCGCAAGTCATATCCATTTTGATGACCTTTATTATGTAGTTATGGATAATTGGATTGCATAATAGCTTTTGACACATGTCATCCACTTTTTCTCTTGCATCATCTTCTGAGTCAGCTTCCATACAAAAAGTAATGATCTCTTTTGTTTTGGTTCCTTTAACTTCATATCCTAAAAGAGCAAGAGATCTTTGAATAGTGGTTGCTTCTGGATTTAACATTCCTGGTTTTAAGGAAACTTTAACTTCAATGTCATACATCATTTTTAATCACCTAAATTTAATTTGTTTTATATTATTTTGATTTTAAGCTTAATTTTAGTTTTTTAGCTTAATTAAGTTTTTAATAATAATTATTATAATCTCTGATTATTTAAATTCCCCATTTTTCTTTGTCTTCTTCGGTTAGGAGTCTGTTGAACACTTCTTCATATGCGTCAATGACCTCATCATCCTTTCCTTGTCTGAAGAGTTCCTTATCAAGCATATCAAGGGTTTCAGCATCCCATAATCTGCAGCTGTCAGGACTTATCTCATCACCTAAGATGATATTTCCATCCTTGTCCTTACCGAATTCGATTTTAAAGTCCACGAGAATGATTCCAATGTCTTTAAACATTTTGCTCATGACTTCATTTACCTTAAGGGCAAGTTCCCTTAATGTGTCTAAGTCTTCTTTAGTAGCTATTCCAAGAGCAATAGCTATTGCATCATTCAACATTGGGTCATGGAATTCATCGTCCTTAAAGTCCATTTGTATAAGAGGAGGGTTAAATGGGGCCTTATCTTCAAATGGGAATTTTCTGATAATGCTTCCGGTAGCTATGTTTCTTACAATAACTTCTATAGGAATCATATCAAGTTTTTTAGCTTTCATTACGCAAGGTTCACATAATTCAATCAATTGTGTTTCGACTCCAGCATCTTCAAGAGTTTCAAAGATCTTTGCACAAATAATTGAGTTAATGTAACCTTTTTGGCCCATGCTTTCTTTTCTAGCGCCATCTCCTGCAGTCATGTCATCTCTAAAGTCAATTATGACCTCATCAGGATTTTCACCTTGGAAAACGCTTTTTGCTTTTCCTTCATAAAGTAAATTTTTAGAATCCATTTCAATCATCGTTTTAAAAATTATTTTTGAAAATAATTCATTAATTAATCTTAATAATTATTTTAAAAAATCATATAATTATAATATTTAATTTTATATTTATTATCATTAATAAATATAATTTAAATTTCACACTTTTTTAATTTTTCAATTATCTTTTCATTTATCAAAATCAATTTAATAAAATTTATCATGAATTGATAATCTGTTCAAGTATCTCTTAATTGTTCCTTTGATTTTTAAGTTTTTCAATACAAATATAAGAAAAGAATATATACCTATAAAATAATATAGATATTTAGAAAAATGGGGATTTTTCTATTATTGTGTGTTGACTTATAATATTTTAAGAAAAATGGGGATTTTTCAAAATATTATGTTAATTTAAAAATATTGGGGATTGTTTTTATGAGAAATGATTCTCTCAATAAAGCTAATGGCGGAAATCCTAAATCTTTCAAGTCTAAGAAGGAATTGTCTGAGTATATCATATCTGCTTATGATTCAGGTCAGACCATGCTGGATATTGCAAAGGATGTTGGCAGAAGCAAGATATATGTCAGCAAGATAATCCATCAGGTTTATGACGAGGAAGAGATTAAAGTTCGCCAATACGATAAATTAAGAGGTAAAAACAAGTTTGATTTTTCAAAATACAAGAGCACTTCTGGAATTTATAGGGTCAGCTTTGTTGAGAACAAGAGAAATGGGAATGACTATTGGTCATACCAATATTATGAAAATGGCAGGCTAAGAAGAATCGTTTCTGTAAATCTATACAAGCTAAAGGTAATCGTTTTGGATAAAGGATTGGATTGGATAGAGTTTACAGATGAAGCTAGTGATTTGGTTTTGAAGTATAAGGAAACCTATGATGAATCTTCATTGGAAAGACAGAATAAAACCGGATTTTTCAGAGTGACAAAACGTAAAACCAATACAAAACAAGGTTTTACATGGGCTTATTCATTTAAAGAGAACAATCAACTTAATTTCGTCAGTTCAGTAAATATCAGCACTCTTAAGGATAAGGTTTTAGCTAAAGGATGGCAATGGATCGAATTGACTGATGAGGCAACAAGATTGGTTGAGGAAAATTCTAAAAAACTCCAAGACAAAAATTAATTCTTTTAAGAATTATTCTTCTTTTTTATCAATATCAATTTACTTTTTTTAATTTTTAATACTTAATTTAGTTAACCTTGTTAAATGTTTTTTAAAAATAATAATTCTATCTCTTCTTGATAGAATAAATAAAAAGTTATAATCTTATTTAGAAAAAATTAGAAACTTAATTTTTAAATTTTCTCAAAAAGACCTACGAATTGGTCTCCCTTATTTTTAAAAGAAAAATACCTGAAAGAGTAATAAAGCAATAATGAAACTATTTTTTTAGGCAGTCCCATTTCAACCTGAACATCAGAAGTGTTATCAACTGGAAGCAAATTCAATAAGTTTCTTGTAATTGGGGACCAGAAGGGAAATCCTGCATAATATGTTTTCAATGTTTTAAATCCATTTTCTTCAAAAAAGCTTTCTAATTCTCCTTTTTGATAATTTCTATAGTGGCCATGTTCTTTCTCATAGTCTCTCATTCTTCCAATTGGAACGGATACCATGATATAACGATTAGATATTCTAGTCATTACAGTTGCGACTTTCTCCCAATCATCAATATGTTCAAGCAGTTCAAATGCAGTAACTAAATCAAATTTCTCATCATCATCAAGCATTTTGGAAACATCACCACAAATAAAAGAAACATTTTTCTTTGATCCGTAATGGGCATTTGCATATTTTATGCCAATATCTGATAAATCAACCCCAACTATTTTTGCATTTGGCCAATCATCAGCAAATTTAACGGTATTTAATCCTTGTCCGCAACCTACATCCAATACTGAATTTGGTACATGGTCCATTTCTTTTTCTAATAGTTCAACTAAGTATCGTTGATATCTTGTATTGGTCTTATATTTATACTCTATATCATAACTGTATTGGTCATTGTAATGAGCTAAATTTTGATTATTGTTACTCACTGATGTCCCTCCATTATAATCCATAATTTATGTATTTATACTATTAAATTTTACTAAAAATATTAATTTTTCACAGTTATTATTTTTGGTTTTTGGAATAATCTGTTTTGATATTTAATTTTAGAATTTTTTAATTGCTTTGATTTATATTGGAATAATCTGTTTTGATATTTAATTTTAGAAATATTTAATTAATTTGATTAATAAAAATATAATATTATATTGAAACTTATAAGTTTATATAAAATAAAGGATAATAGATTTATAATATTAATTTAAGAAAGTTTAGGCTTAAATTTAAATTTATTGGATTGATTATTTAATTAAGAATTTGTTAATAAAACTGTCATATTTATCAAATCATTAATTACTTTATTTGGTGATACTATGTGTGGAATTGTTGGATGTGTATTGAAAAATAAAAATGTGGCACCTATTCTTTTGGACTCAATATCCAAATTAGAATACCGTGGATATGACTCCATAGGACTTGCTACTGCTTGTGATGGTAAGATTAATCTTAAAAAGGATGCAGGTAAAATCGAAGAAGTCAATTCTAAATTGAACTTTTCAGACATGCCTGGAAATTATGGAATTGCACATGTAAGATGGGCAACTCATGGAGATCCAAGCAAGGAAAATTCACACCCCCATTTAAATTCTGCTGGAACCATTGCCGTAGTTCATAATGGAATCATTGAAAACTATTTGGCTATCAAGGAAGATTTGATTGCTGAAGGCTATGAATTTAAATCAGATACTGATACAGAAGTAATTCCACACTTACTTGACAAATTCATGAAAGAGGGTTTGGATTTGGAAAAAGCTGTTCGTAAAGTCATAGGTGTTATTGAAGGTGCCTATGCTCTTGCAGCAATATGCAGTGATGAGCCGAATAAAGTTGTGGCTACCCGTAAGGACAGTCCTTTGATTGTTGGAATAGGCGAA
The DNA here is from genome assembly GCA_902771225.1 of uncultured Methanobrevibacter sp. Taxonomy (GTDB): domain Archaea; phylum Methanobacteriota; class Methanobacteria; order Methanobacteriales; family Methanobacteriaceae; genus Methanocatella. The sequence goes on from CACXWH010000050.1 coordinate 4,245, forward strand.
GATGAATACTTCGTTGCATCTGACTCTCCAGCTATTTTGAAGTATACCAACAATATAGCATACCTTGAAAAAGGTGATATCGTCATTCTCACTGAAGATGGAGTCACTTTCAAGGATGAAAATGATAATGTTATCAAAAAGGAAATCGATGTATTGGATTGGTCTCCTGAAATGGCTGAAAAAGAAGGTTTTGACCACTTCATGATTAAGGAAATCAACGAGCAGGATGTGGCAATCAAAAACACTTTAGCTGAAAAGGATAAGGTTAAAGCAATTGTTGATGAAGTTAAAGGAACAATAAATAGGGTTGTCTTTGTTGCATGTGGTACATCATATCATGCATCATTGACTGGAAAATACTTAATTGAGTCTTTAGTTGGCATACCAACAGAGGTTTTGCTTGCTTCAGAGTTCAAGTATTCAGCTAAGGCATTGAATGACCAAACCCTAGTGATATTCATTTCACAGTCCGGTGAAACTGCAGACACCTTGAAGGCATTGGATGCTGCAAATGAAGTTTCCAAAACTTTAGCTATTGTAAATGTCAGAGGAAGTTCCGCTACAAGAAGGGCAGATTATGTTATTCAAACTCAAGCAGGCCCTGAAATTGGTGTAGCTGCTACAAAAACCTATGTGAGCCAATTGATAGCTATTTATCTATTCTCTGCACTCCTTGCAGATGATCAAGACTTGCTTAAAAGATTGGAAAAAGTTCCGGATTACATTGATGAGGTTCTTAAAAAGCAAGGAATAATCCGTGAGATTTCACATTTATACAAGAGGGATAAGGATGCATTCTTCATTGGAAGAGGTTTCTCTTACCCTATCGCTTTAGAAGGAGCTTTAAAACTAAAAGAGATATCACTGAAGGTTATGCTGCAGGTGAACTTAAGCATGGTCCAATCGCTTTGATTGATGAGCATATTCCTGTAGTTGTAGTTGCACCTCCTGGAGAGGATTACAAGAAGATCATGAGCAATTTGCAGGAAGTTAAGGCAAGAGGCGCTGATATATTAGGTATTGGTGCTATAGGAGATGAAGATTTAGTGTCTGAGTCTGACAATGTATTTTTAATTAATCCAGAAGTAGATGATATCTTAGCTCCACTTGTATATATAGTTCCACTTCAATTATTAAGCTATCATGTATCTGTAATTAGAAAATTGGACCCTGATAAGCCTAAGAATTTGGCTAAGTGTGTAACTGTGGAATAAGTTTCCTGCTTTTACTCGCCTATGGCTCGTAAAACATGGGCCAAAACTCTTTTCTCTAGTTTGGGAGTGAATCTTTCAACTCCTTTTTTTTATTTAATTATTTTAATTTAATTTATCTATTTTTAAACTATTTTTTATTATTTCTAACTATTTTTAAAAAAAGAATATTTATCTATTTATCCTTAAAAATTATAAAAAAAGAAAAATTGAGTTTATTTTCTTCCGCTTCCTATTTCAAGAATTGGAATTTTGCTCATTGTAAATATGAGTAACCAGCTTAATCCAATAATGATTACTGAACTGACAGGTAACCAAAGGTAAGCGTTGGTTTTTATTATTGGAGCTAAAAAGCTTCTGGTTGTCAAGTATTGCAATAAGATATAGTGTGAGAAGTATATTCCAAAACTGCATGATGAGAATAAAAGAATGACTTCACCTATCTTTCTTTCCCTAATCATCTTAGCATCTTTTTTAATCCATTTCACGCTTGCATATTTGAATGCTGTAAAGAGTCCGATGGTTTCAAGAATTACAAATATGTCAAAGAAGTCTATTGGGGCAAGTGCAATACCTCCAAGTCCCTTTAGGTATATCTTTGTAAAGTGCCCAGCTATTCCTATAATGAATACGATGCATCCTATTGCAAACATCTTCTTGTCAGAGTATTTGAACTGCTTGTTGTGGATATATGAACCCATAATGAAGTATCCGAGAACCGGGAAGAAATTGAAGATTACCCTGAAGTTGTATTTCATTTGAGGGTAGTCAAAGAATCCAACTGTGTATAATATAGAGAGAATGAATGTTATTAGAATCAAGTATTCTGCTCCTTTCATTCCTTCTTCACGTATAAAGCTGCCCACTACTGGAATGAGAAGATAGACTCCAATGAGTGACCAGATAAACCAGAATGGTCTTGAATAGTCCTGTACACCAAATGCAGTATCAATAAAATAAGTTATTGTCGGTTGATAATGCCATATGAGAATTCCAGCAATAATGTATACTATAATCCAGAATAGGAATGGTAAGAATACACGCTTGAAACGTTTTTCAAGAAATTTCTTTACCTCATATTTTCTTGTCAAAAGAAGAGATCCACTAACTGTAAAGAAAAGCGGAACACCTATACGTGTAAGTGAGAACACTCCACTGCAGAATAGCCAGCTGTAGAAATCATATGAAAATAATCTGGAAATGTGTCCGATAACTACAAGCATTATAGCAAGGGAGCGGACTTCATCTAAATACATTATACGCTTGGGACTTATGCTCATTATATCACTTATGATTATATCTTTTTGTTCGTATTAATAAAGATATTTAATATTTTTTTTCAAGTATTCCTTTGATTTTTATTAAGTTATTTATAATATAATGACAAATATAAATAATAATTAAAAATTGATTTTTATTATTGGTGTATTCATGAAATATGATTATTTAATTGTAGGATCAGGTTTATTCGGCTCTGTATTTGCATATGAAATGACTAAAAGAGGCAAGAAATGTTTAGTCATTGAAAAGAGAAACCATATTGGTGGAAATGTTTATACTGAAGAAGAATATGGCATAAATGTGCATAAGTATGGGGCTCATATATTCCACACAGACAATAAAGAGATTTGGAATTATATCAATCAATTTGCTGACTTTAACCGTTACACAAACTCACCTGTGGCTAACTACAAAGGCGAATTATACAACCTTCCTTTCAATATGAATACCTTTTATCAGATGTGGGGAGTGAAGACTCCTGATGAGGCAAAGGCAAAGATTGAAGAGCAAAAAAGACAAGCCAATATTGAAAATCCATCTAACCTTGAAGAGCAAGCTATTTCCCTTGTAGGAAGAGACATTTATGAGAAACTTGTCAAGGGATATACTGAAAAGCAATGGGGAAGGGATTGTACCGATTTGCCCGCTTTTATCATAAAAAGATTACCTGTTAGATTTACTTTTGACAATAACTATTTTAACGACTTGTATCAAGGAATTCCAATTGGCGGATACACTAAAATCATTGAGAAGATGCTTGATGGAATTGATGTTGAGTTGAACACTGATTTCTTTGAAGATAAGGAAAAATGGTTAAGTATTGCCGATAAGGTCTTATTCACTGGTATGATAGATCAGTATTATGATTACTGCTTTGGAGAGCTTGAATACAGAGGGCTTGACTTTGAGTTTGAAACACTTGATATTGAGAATTATCAAGGTAATGCTGTTATCAACTATACCGATAGGGAAACTCCATTTACAAGAATCATTGAGCATAAGCATTTTGAGAATGCTTCATCTGCTAAGACTGTAATTACAAGAGAGTATCCGAAGGCATGGGAGAAAGGTGAAGAGGCTTATTATCCTATGAATGATGATAGAAATAGTGAATTGTATGCTAAATATAAGGAATTGGCAGATGATGAGGATAAGGTCATCTTCGGTGGAAGACTTGGAATGTATCAGTATTTTGATATGTGGAAAGTCATTGAGGAAGCATTGAAGTTGGTTGAAAGTTTAGAATAAATATGTCATTATTCTATTTTCTTATTTTTTTTAATTATATTCAATTTTTTCATTTTATTTATATTATCAATGTAGTCAATTTATGATTGATAATAATGCTATTTTTATTGCATATATTTTTATTGTATTTTTGAGTTATATTTTTAATAGTTACTTCATTCAAATACATTTTATTTAGTCATATTTTTAATTATTGTTATGAATTATATAAATAATTAATTTTTAATTTTATTAAAAGATATTTTCTTTACAAATTCGTTATAGTATCAATTTTGTTCCATTTTTTGATACTATTAAATTTACACTTGAAACTATTATTAAAATTATTAAAATTAAAAAATAATGATTTATATTAGTTTTTAATACTTAATAATAATTATTTATTTGATTTAAGTATATTAAATAATCATTAAGTTTATATAGTTTAAAATATAATATTAAATTAAGTATTTATTTAACAAAAATTATTATCATTTCAACTGTATAAATAATTTAATTATAAGAATTTAATTAATCGAAGGTTTAAACATGAAATATAAAATATTTATCAGCAGTGTTCGAAAGGAATTCGAACAGGAGCGCAAATTCATTAAACAAGAAATTGAAAACGATTATATTTTAAACAGGTTCTTTGAAGTATTTATATTTGAAGAATATTCAGCATCAGGTTTATCCCCTAAAGAATTATATTCTGAAGAGGCAATCAATTCTGACATATACATTGGTTTGATTGGTTCCGATTATGGGACTATTCTCGAGTCCGGCATCTCTCCTACCGAATTGGAATATGATTTGTATAATAAAACCCATAATGATGCTTTAATCTATATTAAGGATGTGGATTTTCGAGATGAAAAAACCGAAAAGTTCATTGAGAAAATTGAAAAACATAGCTATGCAACCTTTGAAGACCGTTACGAATTGATTAAGCTAATTAAAAAAAGTTTAGCTGATTTCATTGATAAGAATCTCAGAAATTACAGGGCTTTTGATTCTGAAATATTGCTTGATTCCTCTTGCGGTGATGTGGATATGGATGCATTAAGCATGTTTTTCAATGTTTTGGATTATGAACCGATTGAGAAGGTAAGGGATGAAAAGGGATTGAAAAAAGTCTTATCTGCAATACGTGCAGGAGAAGATGTTAATGGGCAGTTCAGACTAAACACTGCAGGAGCATTGTTCTTTGCTAAGGACATATCTAAATTCAACATTGCCCATCAAGTGAAGATGGTTAGATTCTTTGATGATGAGGGAATAGCCGCTTTTGAAAAGGAAGAATATAACTTGTCTTTTTTAAAGCTATTGAAAGAGGCGGAATTGTTTTTCAATAAAACTTTGACCAGCATTTCTCAAATAAAAGGATTTGAACGAAAAACCATTCAAGAATATCCATTTGAAGCAATACGTGAAGGGCTTGTAAATGCATTGGCTCACAGGGACTACACTATAACAACAGCTCCAATAACATTCTACATTTACAATGACCGAATTGAAATAAAGAGTCCTGGCCGTTTAGTCTATCCTTTAACAATTTCTGCTCTTGAAGATAATGATCCAGTGCATAGGAATGAGGCAATATGCAATATATTTTCAAAAACAACATATATGGAACATGTCGGAACTGGAATCAAAAGGATGAAGGATGCCATGAGGGCCCATGGTTTAAGTGAGCCTGAATTTGTTGAGACTGGTGAATTCTTTAAAGTGACTTTCAGATCCAATGATAAGCACATTGGATTGAACAATAGGCAAAAGGAGTTCTTAAGATTCAGTGAAAAATCAGAAATTACAATAAAGGAATATATGGAAATGTTTGATATTGTGAGAAATACAGCCACTAAGGATTTGAATGATTTGGTTGAAAAAAGAATGTTAGAAAAATTTAAAGATGGGAAACAGATTATTTATAGTAAAATAATTGATTAAGATTTAGTAAGTGATATTCTTAATCGGTAGATTTATCAAATTTAATATATTTTTAAAGAAGTCTTTGATTATTAGAGAGAATTACAGATTAAATGGATATTTAATTAAGTTAATTATGAATATTAAATAAAGAGGTAATTATGGAAGAAAAAAACAAAATACCAAAAGTATTCTTATCATATGCAAGAACTAATTCAGAATATGCGGACTCCATAATGGAATTCGCATATGCTTTACGAGAAGATGGAATTGACGCTTCTGTTGATGAGTGGGATTTAAAACTAGGGGATGATATTTATTATTTTATGGAATCAAAAATCAAATCAGAAGCTGATTTTGTATTATTAATGATAAATGATGAATTTACAGAAAGAGCTAATAAAAGAAAAGCAGGAGTGGGTGCAGAAACACAGATAATTGCAAAGGAATTATATGAGAATGTTGAGCAAGGTAGAATAATACCAATACTTTGGCGACATGATGGTGAAGAGGATATTAAATTGCCTACTATAGTTGAATCTAGATATTACATAGACTTGTCTTCTGATGAAAAATTCGGGGAAAACTATGAATTATTATTAAGGACTCTATTTAATAAACCAAAAAAATCCGAAAAACAAAATTGGAAAAATGCCTGAGTGGATCAATGATACTAACAATCGTTTCACTAAAACCAAAACAATCATTAAACGTTTTGACAGTCAAGTTGAATCTCATCCTGAGAAATTCAATTCTTTTATAGAAGATTTCTTCAATGAATATTTTGAGTATTTAAAAACATTTAAAATGGAATTTACTACTCAAGATACAGCTACTGCATCAAAAGAAATTTATAAAAGTATAGAAGATTATAGTGTTCTTAAAAATGATTTGGTAGTATTTTTAGCAAAGATGTTTAAAGTTGCAAGATATGAAGAAATTGATAGTGAAATTATCATTGAATTTTTATCAAACATTCGTTCATTGTTGAGTGGAAATAACCAATATTCGTTAGTTAATTTTGATTTTATGCTTAGAGAAATATTTTTATATTTCATTGCTTATGCTTTAAAAAATAAAAATTATTCTTTTATAGCTGATTTATTATATTCCTCGTATTATTTTGAAGATTATGCTTACACAAGCAGAGATACAAAGTATTTCGTTGCTTTAGATGTGAGGGATAGAATACATACTAATGATATTTTGGGCATATCATTTAAAGCAGATAACGGTAATTCATTTTTAACTCCCTTGGGTGAGCTTTTACTAAGAAGAGCACCTTCTAACCTAAAAGAATTTTTGGTTGATGCTGATTTGCTTTGTTGTTATGTTTATTATATGAATAAGGATAAATTTGGTGACAGAGATTGGCTTCCATTTACTTATGTATATAAACAAAGTGATAGTATTGACTACTTTGCAAGATTAACTTCAAAGAAATACTTTGCAAAAATTAAAGAAGTCTTTGATGTGGATTCTGCAGATGAATTTAGAAAAAAGGTAATCTCAACACATGATACTAGTTTATTTAGAAGACAAGTAAGATTTAGTAATGACTGGAGAAAATGTGTTGAACCTATTGAATCGTACATTAACTTGGATAAAATATGTAGTGAAAGATAAATTATAAGGATATAATCTTTCAATTCTTTTTAAGAGGAGAACTGATGAATTTAAATAGTATTAAATCAAGATTAATTAATTTTAATAAATCAAGTAATTTAAGTAAAGAAACATATGCTTTTGGAGATTTAATTGACTTTTTGCAGGAAAGTTCAAATGATTGGATTCCTATGATTATTAATGGGGAATGCACATGGTTATTTTCATTAATAGTACCTAAAGATAAATTGACTGAGGGGTGTATTGATAAATTGCTTAAATGGGATATTCATGCAGCACGTTATGGATATTATAGGGATCATACTAATAAGTATTTTTTATCTAAACCTTGTGAAAGTTGCATGCCAAAAGACATTTTGGAAGATGCAATTCCAGTATTTTATCAACGTGAAATGTTTGCAGGAAAAAAATTTGATGTTGAACTTAATCAGCAAATTGCACATGTGTTAGAACTTGCTAAACTTGATGAATCTAATAATTACTATAAACTTGAAAAAGGTGATTTTGTAAAAGTTGTAGAAAGTAATGATGGAGTGATTTCTTCACATGTCTTAAGACAAGAAGAATTGGATAAGTTTTTATCTATCTCTAACTCTGTTCTAATACGATTTTTTAAAAGTTCTATTTTTGGGAAAGATGTTGTCCTGAATACAATTGATAAAACAGTTAAAAACGAAGAAGAGGATATTTATTATAATTACTACCAAAACACAGATTATAATTATTCTATTAAGTTAATTAAAGGATTTCAGATTATTCATTGTGAAAAGGAGTATGATGAATTTGAAAAAGAAACAGAGTTTGAAACATTTCTTGTTAAGGATTTTGAGTCTGGTGAGGTTATTGAGCATACTTGCCATCCCGATAAAATATCTAACATGTTTGTGGAGAATGATTATCCTAGAGACTTGAGTATGGTATTTTTTGATAAAGAAGTCATGTATAAATATGAAAATGACTCTGAGAAGTATACTATTCGTGATAGGAGTATCGAATGTAGGGACTATTGGTATTTAGGGTATTCCATGTCTGATGATAAAAGTCAGGTAATAATTTATCTTTGTGAGTTAAGTAAATTGCCATATGAAGAACAGAAACATTGGAAACGTTTTAATGAAGAACCTAAATCTAAACTACCAAAGCATGTAATTAAAAATGATTTTAATGGGGAGTGGCATGACTGTATTGATCCCTTGAAGATGCTAAGGTCTATATTAAGAGAGTTCCCAAAATGCAAATTCAGTGGCACTGAAGTAGAACTATGGGTAGAAAAAAATAAAGGTTCTATTAGAAGTTTAGATAATCTTAAATACTTGAAATATGGTACAAAAGATGAATGGGAGAGTAAGATTGATAATGCTTGCCAAATTTTTGTTGAGGGACTAAATAAGAGTGCGATAAATACGTTGGCAAAACATTTTTGCTGTTCTGTGAATGGTAGTCAATCTGTAAATAATCTTAAGGGGTGTTTGGAAGCAATTGAAATTGATCAAGTTATTGTAGATGCAATTGTCAATCCTTTAAAAGAATTAGATGGCTATAGGAATGATGTGGATCATGCAAGGGATACTGTAAAATATCCATCAGATTTACCTAAAGAGCTAATTGGAATTTATAATAATCTTATACGAAGGTTACTCTATTCATTTTTGTATTTATCAAAAATTATTAAAGAAGGCAAATTTGATTTTTGAGTGATAAGTATTGAATTGTTTTTTACAACTTATTTTTGCACTTGCCCTTGGAGTTATAAAAACCTAATCTTAATTATATTCGGTAAGAGTAAGGTTTGAAGCAGTTTATTGTCATGAAATCATGTAGTTACAATAGTGACAATTGAATAATAAATTTTGGACTGGGAAATCTTTGAAGGAGGATTTCTAAATTTTTGAATAAACTCTAATGAGGTTATAAAATGAAAGATAATAATATTAAATCTAAGGAAGATGATGATTCTAAAAAGAGTAATAAGGAAATTATTGAGGTTAAAAGTATGGAAGATTTTATTGAAATTGTAAATAGGTCAATCGTTATTGAAAATAACACATTAGGAACTTTAGAGTTAAGACCAATTTTTGACGACGATTTAAATTACTTATTAAAAAATATAAACGAGGGCCTTGACAGTGAGTCATTATGTAAAGGATTTATCATTAATCAATTAAACTCTCCAAAAATCTCAATTGAAAGTTTAAATGACTTGAACCAATCTGAAATAAAAAATATTCTTGAAAGATATTTAAAATGCAATAATATGGCGGAATATTTTAATTTTTCAGATAACCATGTTTATGACGATTTTAAAGATGGAGTAATTGCATATAGGGAACATATAGTTAAACCTTTTGAGGATAATTATGATAAAATGGTTGTTTCAATACGTAACAGTCTTAGTTCACTCAATATCTATGGAGGTTTGGAAGATTATATTTTAAACACTCAAATAGCATCAATGCAGCTAATGGCTAATAATCTAGGTGTTTCACAAGCAGTTGAAAATCTTAAATATATGGCTGACATTACATCACCTATCATTGATGCACTTAATACTTCTGCTATTTCTCAAGCTATGGATGCTTCGGATTCAGCGAGAAGGGCTGTGGGTAATGTTGTTGAATCTAATATGGCAGCTATTTCTCAAGCGACGGTGGCTGCAGATACTGCTAGAAAGATGGCCGATAGTGTTGTTGAACCCAATATGCTTGCTATTTCCCAAACATTATCTGGTATGGATGCAATGAGTGAAACAATTAAAAACTTAGATAGTATTTTTAATAATTCTACAATATCTCAAGCAGCAATGATTTTAAATGCAATCCAACCACAGATAAGCTTTTGGAATGATTGGTTAAATAATAATAGGCAAATCTTTAAATTTTATGAAGATTCAAGTGTCTTTTGGAAAAATGTAAGAGAACGCTATAATATTTCAAAGAAAAAAGCATTAACTTGCATAAAAAAATATAATTGGTTTATCAGTCCAAGTATGGATCCTTCTATTGTTTATAATATTGTATCCGTATGCAAAAGTGATTCTAAGAGTAAATGGGAGGATATTAATCATGTCTTTTATGATTATTTCTTAGAAAATGATTGTGAAAAGTTAGATTTGTTTGTTGATAACTGGAGTTCAAATCCTATTTTTGAAGGTAGGATGAAAATTATTAGAGATTGTGTGGGAACAATAAAAAACCCTCCTAAAAATGTTAATTCTTCTAATTTAGTTGTTCCAGTTCTAATTTCTCAAATTGATGGTATACAGATGGAATTTATGAACCAAAGAGGACTTAAAGTTGATAAAAAGAAAGTTGTATGTGATCTTGAGGGAAATCGTAAAAAGGATGAACATGGACAAAATATTAAATATAGGCAATATATTAGAGAACTAACTTCTAACGATGAATTTTTAGATGCAATGAATGATGTCTTTTTAGATGTTCTTTTTCAACATACTGAGCGTGGTGAAGACCATAAAACCTCAATTAAATTCAGCAGGCATAAAATTATGCATGGAGAACATTTCACTTATGGAAGAAAATATAATGTAATAAGGTGTTTTATGATTTTAGATTTTTTCCATGGATTAAGTTTGGAAAATTAAATTATTGGTCATTATTACTTCTTTTAATAAATAATCGATATAAAACGTACTGAAAGTACTGGATTAATACATGAGATTACTGGTACTTACAAGGATTATGAAGGTGTGACTTACATAATGAATGAAACTTTAAATAAATTTATGGATAGTTTAGATGTTATTGTAAGTGAAAAAGATAATTTATGGGATGATTGATTATTTGGAACTGTATTAATTTTTGATTTCATATTTTAATCATCATAAAATTCTAATATTGGAATAGGTTTTAAATAAAAATCTATTTCTTCTTTTACCATTTTATATAAATTAATTTCTCTAAATTCACATATGTCTTTAATTTTATCTTCAATTTCAGTATTGATTTCTAATCCTAAATAAATGGATTTGGGTTTAATAAATTGGATATAATGTTTTCCAGAAAAATCAGTATAGTTAGGAAAAGAATCTAAATATATAATTCTCCATTCTTGTTCATATTCCCAGTCTTTAGATTTGGTTATTGCTGTTTTAAACAAAAAAAGTGAGCTGTCATAATCTTTATGAATAATGATTGAGTTTAAATCATGAGTATTATCATTTTTTTCAACATAGTCTATAGGGAAGCATAATGTTTTTAAAAAAAGGTTATCACAGTTCTTTAGGTCATATTCTATGCAGATACCTTTATGATTATCTGCATAGTGTGCCCACATTGGATTTATATCATTTCTTTCAGATAAACAAACTACAGATGTTTTAGATTTGATATATTTATTCATATCATAAATAATATTATTCAATTCTTCCATATCTTCAGAATTCATATCTGGCACATGTTCTGCTTCTATTGTTTCATTTCCAACAACTTTTTTAATAACTTTTCGATTTTTAGATATAAATTCGTTTTTTATTTTTTCAATATCATAAAAAAGTTGAATTTCAAAAGGGTCATTCAATTCATTAATTTCTGGAAGAAACATTAAATCGTCATAAATTAAATCATAAATATAATATTTTGCACTTGTATATTTGAAAAAAGAATTAGGCATATTTTTATTTTTATATTTTAACCAGTATGTTTTGTCTTCCACATCTTTATTAAAATATTTTTCTATAAATTTCTTTTTATACATTCTATCGCAGCGTCCTTTTTTAAAAAATTACAAATAATATAAACCAATTAATTATTGATTGAAGTTTTTAAATTTCAACTAAAACTAGCTAAATTTACAATATTTATTTTTCTATTAACAAAATAACGAATGAATTTGTAATTTTTATTTAGTTCCTTTATTGAAATATCATGTTTTAGTAGTAAATTGGTAATATAGACATTTTTCATCTCTAAAAAATATTATTGTTAATTATCCTATATATATTTCTAATATGTCATAAAAAATTTAGAATAGATAAATCAGAAAATTTTATATTTTATTAATTTTATATTATTTTTACATATAATTTCATTGATAATAATTAAATACAATATTTTGATGAGAAATTCTAATTCAAAAACATTTTTTACAAATTTTTTAAATTAACCAAAAATGAATCTGTGAAGATGGAAGTTAAATGTTTAATGTCCTAGTTATCATTTAATTAAGAAAAACTCATATTTTTGTTTGTTTGAAGTACAAGATTCTTGTTAAATGTCCTATTGTGCAGATGAAGTAATATGATTAAAAAAGTTTTTTATGATTATTTTTTATAATAATCATGAATTTAATAAGGTTTAGTAAGATTACTCTTAAATCTATAAAAACTATTTAAATTAGTAAGTTTAAATATTATTATAATTGATGAAGCTATATTTTTTAGAGCATAAAAGCCATGTATCTTTAAAAAATATTTTTCAAATGCTACCATAAAAAATTTATTTAAAAGCAATCATAAAAATATAATAACCTTAAAAAAGATGGCAGCATTTAATTAAGAAAAAAATTAAGGCATAGTTGTTTAAAATTTCTTTGGAGGTTTGATATTTTGGATAATAGTAAATCTTATGATGTTGTTAACGATTTATTAAAATTTTTATTATGTGAACTCAAAGAAAATAAAATAGCGATATCTCATTTCAGAATTCAAAAAACAGTATTTAAAATTAAAAAGGAATTAGGGGATACTCATCCTTTATACGAAAATCTGCCTTTCTATTGGTATGAACATGGGCCTTTTTCAAATCTTGTTGCTGAACAATTTAACATATTAAAAGACAATAACTGTTATCCTTTTTCTTCAAATACAGTTTTTTTAAAAAATGATTATTTAAATGAATTCTTGAGTGAGACTAACATAATAAATGAATATCAATCAATCGAACAGATATCTCAAAAGATTTTTGAAGATAAAAATGATTTTCTAAATAAATTTGATGAGGATATTTATATAGATTATGCACCCTTCCCATTTATGCATGCTTTTAAATATGATTTATTTGAACCATCTAGAGATGATGATTTCATTTATTCGGGGCAGTACGATAATTATTTAAATATTATGTGGGATTGTTTATCTAATTTGCCTTATGATAATCTTTTAAATGATTTTTCAGTATTATTTTCACGTTTATTTTCACGTTTGGAATTGCTTAATGATGAAAATCAATTTTTTAAATGTTGGGATTATATCAGTCCTTCAATCCAGCAATCATGGATTACTTTTGCCCGATGGGTTAGTATTTATGCACATGATGATTTCTACAATGGTCATGTTTCAAAATGGGAATTGGACTTGGATAAACGGGTTAAGGTATTCAACAGATCAGTTAATTTTTTAGAGGACAGGACTGATCATATCATAAATAATCCTTCACATGAAAATCATGACTCTTTTGAAGATAGGATTTATAATGCTACCATTGGAAATTATTTAATGGAGTAATGTGGATTTATAATTTATATAAAAAACTTTTCTGATGGAGTGATTTAATGCTATCAATTGAAAATCATTTTTTAGACACTAACATGATATTAAGCATTGCTTTTAAGGACTCTAATTTCAATGAATGCAGAGAGTACTACCAATTGGAATATAAAAGACATATTAGTTATAATGTTAAAGATGAAACCTTGGGTGTAATTGAACGTATGAGATTAATAAGTTCTAATGTGCTCAAATATATTAAAGATTATATGTCCTCTAAAAATATTAATCTGTCTGATTTGGATTATCATATGCAAAACATTAAAAGAAGTTATTTGAATCAATTTCAAGATGAATCTTATGTTTTTGACCTAAAAAAAGATAAATTTGTTCAAATCGTTGAGGATTTATTCATTGAGTATTATGATGAAATTAGAAATGCAATGATAAGTGATGATATTGAGTTGGAATCATTATCCTTAAAATTAAGAAAGGTCTTTAAAGGATATAATGAATCTGTAAGTCGATGTTTGCATTCCTTTGAGAAATTTTATTTTGATAATGATCCTGACCTGATTGATCAGCTTATTAGTGTTGGAATTCATGAAAAGGATGCAATTTTGGTAGACGATTGCTATAATAAATCAAAGGATATAAGTGAGAAATTTGTCTTTGTAACACAGGATAATGGGATTATAAGATGTTCTCAAGATGCTTCTGAATTATTGGATTCAAGGGTTCTTTTTTCAAAGCCAATCTTATTTTTGAATAATTAATTGCATTGATGGTTGCTATATTCTTTTTAGTATTTAAAGGGTATGTTACTCTCTAAATGTTTTTTCATCTTTTTCTTTAATTTCTGTTTTGCCCTGTTTATAGGATTTAAATGCATTTTTAGTTTTTATGTTTTCAGTGTTAAGTATAGTTAATTAAATCTTTCTAGATACAAAAAATTTATTTTTATCACATCACTTAATTAGTTTGTTGTATTTCATTGGTTTTTATTAACTTTGTTTGTAATATGTGCTATTAGTTAAATTATCTAAAGTTTATTTTCTATTTTTAATTTTATTTATGATATCAGATGATTTACTCATGATTTTTTCTAATAATCGTAATATTAAAAATAGTACAGTTAAGTCTTATAGGTCTGCTATTAGGCAGTATGAATTTTTTCATAAAAGATCTATAGGAGACTTAATTGATGAGGCAATTGAGGATGAGGAAAGAGGCATTCCACTTAAAGATAGACGTATCAAGAGGAGATTGGTGGATTTTAGAGCTTTTTTATTGAATTCTGACTTGTCCATTAGTGCTGTCAGAATTTATTTTTCCAGAATCAAGACAATTTACAGACATTTTGAAATTGAATTGCCCAATTTGAATGACATTAGCTTGAATGAGGAATATCTCTCATCCTATGGTGACTTGCCTACTAAAAAGGATATTTGGAGAGCTTGTGATATTTCCAGCATTGCTTTTAAGGCTGTGATCCTTTTCGTTTCAAGCAGTGGATGCGCCAAGGCGGAAACTCTATCTTTAACTATTGGAGATTTTATTAAGGCAACTCGCGATTATCATAATGGCGAATCCATTGAAGAGATTTTGCGACTTTTAGTGGGTCGAAGAGACATTGTTCCCACATTCTATCTAAAAAGAGTCAAGACCAATAAGTTCTACCATGCTTTCTGTTCCCCGGAAGCCAGCCATTATATTGTCAAGTATTTGCTTTCAAGAGAAAACTTGACTTTGGAGGACAAGCTGTTTGACTTCACACATAGTTCATTGGTCTATAATTTCAAGAAAGTCAATGATAAGTTAGGATTGGGCTTTGTAGGAAGGTACAGGCTCTTCAGGTCACACAGCCTAAGGAAGTACCATGCAAGCAATATTGGTTTGAGCAATGAATACATTGATGCATTGCAGGGAAGAGCAAAGACCAAGGTTCATGAAGCTTATATAAAGATCAATCCAAAGAGATTGAAGGAGATTTACATTTCAGCAATGCACAATGTGATGGTATTTGACGAATGGATTGAAGAGCATGGAAATGCGAATAAGAAAGAGGATGAAAAGATTGTGATTGAAAATCCTGTGATAAATGTCATTGTCAATCTTAACTTTTATTTGGATGGCGATGATATTGGGTGAGATAAAACATAAATTTTCATATCTTTCATTTCATGATTTCTGTTGAATTTTCATGTTTTATATGGTGAATTTTATATGTTTCTGTGAAAAACACATAAAAAATATCACCCAAACCCATAAAACCCTAATAAAAATTGGTCAAAAATTAAAGTTCAATAAAATTTATTAAATAAAACTTGATAAATTACACTTATTTTATCAAATATATTTGACTATATATTAAATAAATTTTATATATACTATATATAACAAAGCAGATATTTAAATGTTTCCAAATAGTTTCGCATATTAAAAACATTGCCTAAAGACCAGTTAATCTTTAATAAAAATCTTATTTTCTTTTTTTTTCGTTTAAAAATTATAAAAATATTTATTTACCTATTTAAGTAATATACAGCTCTTTAAAAGAGAAATCAGCTAATGTTTTCGCAGTAATGATGTCAATTTTTCGATCATCAAAAATTCAAAAATAGTTCTAAAGTATTGAAACAGGTTTATATGTTTTTCACAGAAAAACATAAAAATTTCATACCTTACACGTATAAGTTATAAAAAAATTGGATTTTTAGTTTTTCCACTATGAAAGTAAAACAATAGTGGACTGAATTTAATGCAATGGAGGAAATTAAACTATGAATTATAAATTTGTGGCAATATTTTTAGTTCTTCTTTGTT
This sequence comes from uncultured Methanobrevibacter sp., assembly GCA_902771225.1. Lineage (GTDB taxonomy): Archaea > Methanobacteriota > Methanobacteria > Methanobacteriales > Methanobacteriaceae > Methanocatella. Next base: position 20,787 of record CACXWH010000050.1, read on the forward strand.
GTTTCATGGGGGCTGTAAGTGCAGCAGACGATGTATCAACAGATGCAGTGGACGCTTCTGTTGATGATGCGGTTATTGCAGATACAGTAATTGACGATACAGAGGATTCTACGGCTGTAGAAGAGACTCCTGTTGATACTGTTTCCGATGATGCAACAACAGAAGAAATAAATGAGGGTATACAGACAGATGAAATTAGTGAAGATTCTGCAGATGCGGATTCTGAACCAACAAGAGCGCCTTCTGTAACAGTAACTAATTGGGCTGATTTAAGCAATGCATGTGGGCAATCATCTCCTCAAACCATATACATGTCAGGAGTTCTCAATGCTAACAGCAAAATAACTTTTTTAAACAACGCTACAATTATTGGCACACCTAATAGTTATATTACTGGAGGAGTATCTGGAGAACCTACATTTTTTAGTTCAGGTTATAGCATAAGTTTTATTAATGTAACTTTTAAAGACATAGACTCTGATATTTTCATACAAGTATCCACAACAGGAGTTAATACATTCGACAATTGTAATTTTTCAAATATTACCACCAATACTGCTGATAATCATAGTTCAGTTATTTGGAATAATGGCGGATTCATGAATATTACAAATTGTAATTTCACCAATTGTGTAAATGGATTTGGTGTAGTCACTAATCATAAAACATATAATACTGTTACCATGAATGTGAATAATTGTAGATTTGAAAACAATTATGCAAGAACAGAACCTGGTGCTATTAACAATTGTGGAATATTAAATGTAACCAATTCAATATTCAATAATAACACTTCTCATCAATGGGCTGGAGCAATCCATACTCATTCAAGAGCATATACCCGCATCATCAATTCAACTTTCACAGATAATAATGCTGGAACAAATGGTGGTGCTTTATATACTTACAGTAAATTAGAATTATTCAATTCCACATTTACTAATAATAGTTGTAACGCCAGTGCGGGTGGTGGAGCAATTGGAAGTTCTAACTGGATGTCTAAATATAACATTACTATATGCAACTGTTCTTTTATCAACAATACTAACAATTGTGGCATTACTAATGAAACTCCATCAACAGGAACTGGTGGTGCGATTTCTGCAATGAACAATGGTTATTTAAATGTGTCAAGTTCTACTTTTGATAATAATTATGCAGGGTTTGGTCAGGCTATTGCAGCATATAGCCAAGGTTATGTAAATATAACTGCTGGAATACCTAATGTTATAATTAAAAATAACACTTTCCTAAATCATAATAGGACAAATACAACCGATACTGTGGAACTTTCAGGAAATTATACCTTGGACAACAATACATTTATCAATTGCCACCAAACAAATGTTGGCACTAATAACAAATTTATAAACTGCACTCCTACATCTGTAAATAATGTTATTGGACCAAATCCTGATGATACAAGGTTATTAAATTCAAAAAGGGCTTTAAAAAATATCTTGGCAGAGGGTATTCATTATATAACTCCTGAAGAAGATTTGTTGTCAATTCTAACTAATTTGGAGGATAATTCAATAGTTTATTTAAGTGAAGGAGGATTTGATTTAGTAATTACTCAAAATAAAAATTATACTATTATAGGCCAAAGTAGGGAAAATACAATTATTAATCAAAGACTTCAAGGCTCTATGATGGAAAACGGTTTAAAAACTTTTATTAATATGACCATAAAGTTAACTGGTACTGCAGAGTTAAGTGGCAATCTTAAATTTATCAATTGTACTTTTATAGACACTCCAATCAATATAGGAAAAATGCTATTCGATACATATATTGACTCCCATGGAGGATTAAGCGATAAAGGAGTTTACACTACCCAATTTTATAATTGCGAATTCTTAAACTGTGATAGGGATAACAGTTATTCCAAGGAAATATTAGTTGACTGGTATTATGATGAAGAACTTGACGATTATATTGACATCTACACATATCACAACTTAAGTTCATATATGAATGTTTTTGATCATGCCATAGTTGAATTATATGATTGTACTTTTGATAATTTGACTTATGAGAAATTAATTTGTACAAATGTTGCAAATTATGATAGTGGTAGTGTAAAAATATTTGGCACTACCTTTAAAAACTGTGCAATGAATGCTGTTCTTGATTATTACAATGATTTAGAAGGTTTAATTGCTATTGAGGATTGTGATTATGACTTTGAAGCCACTACTAATGTTATAACTAGTGAGGATGGTGCTCACCATTATGTGAACGCTACCAAACTTGCTAAACCTAAAACTACTTTGGTTGCTGACGTTGATGATGCTGGCAATCTTTTAGTTAACTTGACTGCTGGCGGCAGTGCTGTTGCTAATGGTAAAGTATTGATCAGTGTTAACGGTGGTGAGGCTGTTTCTCATGACCTTGGTGAAGACGGCACCTTGTCCATTGCACTCAGTGACTTGACTGATGCAACTGGCAAACTTAACATTGCAGTTACCTTTGAGGAGACCGATGACTACAAAGGTTCTACTGGTTCTGCCAGTGCTGTCCTTGTGGTCAAGACTGTTACCGAAAAAATCGACCCTGTTGCAACCAGTATCACTGCAAGCGACATAACAGCTACCGCCAAGATTGCCAAAACATTGTCAATTACCTTGAAGGATGCAAACGGCAATGCTCTTGCAAACAAGGCTGTCAAAGTGACCGTTAACGGAAAGACCTCAACTGTAACCACTGATGATAATGGTGTTGCTAAGGTGACTGTAAACTATGCTAAGGCAGGAACCTACTATTACACATTCAATTACCTTGGAGACAATGACTACAAGGCTTCACTCAAACCTGTGAAAGTGACTGTGAACAAGCAGGCTACCAAAGCGACCTTTGCCAAA